>SYEN01000460.1 GCA_005800795.1 Burkholderiales bacterium
GACGCAGATGTATTTTCCCGGCGATCCGCTGTTGGCGTTTGACCCCATGTATTTGAGCGTGCCGGACGACAAGGCACGTGCACGGCTGGTGTCGGGCTTCGATTGGGAAAACACCCGGCCGGAATATGCGATAGCGTATCGCTTCGATATTGTTTTGCGCGGGCGCGATACAACGCCCATGGAAGCGACAGAGAACAAAAAATGAGTTTGCTGCTGACCGCTGCGCAAACCGTCGGCCCGTTTGTTTCCATCGGCTTTGAAAAAGCTGCCGTGCCGGATATCGCCCCTGCCGGTGTGGCCGGTGAGCGCGTGGTGATTGCCGGCACAATTTTCGACGGCGACGGCGTACCGGTGACCGATGCCGTGATTGAAACCTGGCAGGCGAATTCGTACGGCAAATACGCGCATCCCGACGACGTGCAAGAAAAACTGCTCGACGAAAACTTCAAGGGCTTCGGCCGCGTACTCGCCGATGCGCAAGGGGGTTTCCGGCTGACCACCATCAAGCCGGGCAAAGTCGCCGGCCCTGAGGGTCGCGAACAGGCGCCGCATATCACCGTGGTGATTTTCATGCGTGGCCTGCTCAAGCACTTGATGACGCGAATTTATTTTCCGGAAGAAGCGGCAAATGCGGCTGACCCGGTGTTGAGCCTGGTACCGGCGGCAAGGCGCGGGACGTTGATGGCCAAGCGGTTGGCGAATGGCACTTTGCAGTGGAATGTGCATTTGCAGGGGCCGCGCGAAACCGTATATTTCGATTATTAAAACACGTTCGAGACCCCATGACCGAACACGCCGGAATCGAAGACCTTGTCGACGACCTTGTCACCGCCAATCACATTCTTTACAACGAAGGCGTGGTGGATGGCTTTGGCCACGTCAGTGCGCGCCACCCCACGCGGCCAGATTGTTTTTTGCTTTCGCGCAGCATCGCACCGGGCAAGGTCAGGGCCGAGGACATCATGGCGTTTGATTTTGACGGCAACCCGCTCGATGCCCGCGGGCGCAAGCCTTATCTTGAACGATTCATCCACAGCGAGGTGTATCGCGTGCGCGCCGATGTGCAGTCGGTGGTGCACAACCATTCGCCGGCGGTGATTCCCTTCGGGGTGACTGCTGCGAAATTGCGGCCCATCTCTCACATGAGCGGCTTTCTCGCCGGTGGTGTGCCTAATTTTGAAATCCGCGATGCGGGCGGCCCTGCTACCGACATGCTGATCCGCACGCCGCAGTTGGGCGTGGCGTTCGCGCGTACGATGGGCCGTGCCGCGTTTGCGCTGATGCGCGGGCACGGCGCGGTGGCGGTGGGCGATTCGATACGGCAGGTGGTGTATCGCGCGGTGTATGCCGAGCAAAACGCGCGCCTGCAGGCCGAGGCTTTGCGTCTCGTTGCCGCCACGGGCGGGGGTGAAATCAATTTTTTAAATGATGCCGAAGCCGCCGGTGCGGATGCCGCCAACTATGCGAACATGGATCGGCCATGGGAGCTTTGGAAAATGCGTGTGGCAAAGCCAACGTAGGTCATAATGAAAAGGGGCAGCCGCAGCTGCCCCTTCTTACCACCCACTATCTAGGCGAAAGTCTAAAACCTGCTGCCGATGATGCCACCAAGAATGGCGCCGATGGCGGTCCCCGGACCGCGGCTGTCGCGACCGGCGGTGCCGCCGATCACGTTGCCGAGTATGCCGCCGATCACCGCACCGCCGATCGCAGCTTCGGTATTCGGCCGCGACACCGGTGCCGGGTGATAAACCGGCGCCGGAGCAGGTGAGTACACGGTCGCAGGCGCAGGATAATACACCGGTTCAGGCGCAGCGGACGGATACACAACCGGCTCGGGGTATGCCGCAGGCGCAGGTTCCGGGTAAGCCGTCGGCGCCGGTGCGTAGACCGGTTGCGGTTGTTCCACATAGACCGGCCGTTCGACGTACACCGGGCGGTCAACATACACTGGACGATCCACGACCACCGGCCGATGCACAACCACCGGCGGCGGCGCGTAGTATGGGCGATACACTGGCGCGTAGAACGGACGATGTGAAACAATTACCGGTGGCGGCACGTGGCGATACGCCGGGTGGGCAAACGGGCGGCCATGTGGTACGGCCGCATGCGGCGCATGGAAGCGCGGACCGCGGCCATCACCCTCCCCGCGCGGATCGGCGTGCGCAGCAAACGCAGCGGCAGTCAAGGTGGCGGCAGTCAACAACATCAGGGTTTTGTTCGCTTTCATGGCATTCTCCTTTTAGTGATTGCCAGTTCAAAAAACGCCTGGGGCGCGCCAAGGCGTACTACGGATGTGCAACAAAGTATTGCAGGCGTAACGACCGCCTCACAAAAAAATCAATTAAAACAGATACTTATGAATTTTATGCCGCGACGGGTGTTACACTCGTGCGAACGGGAAACAACGCAGAACCGGGAAATCGCAGGCGCGCAAGACGCAATTTGTTGCGCACCGTGTCGAGCGTTGAACAAGGAGCATTCGCACAACGGAGGCGCAGTGAAGCAATCCTTATTTCACACCAGCGCCGCCACAGTCGCCCAGTGTGCGACGATGGTAGCGACGGCGGTACCGATGATGGTTGCGCTGCCGCACATCGCGCAGGCGCAAACCTTTCCCATCAAGCCGATGCGCATCATCGTGCCAGTTGCGCCTGGCGGCAATCTCGACATCGTGGCGCGCGCGCTGGCCGCGCCGATGACGGAAACTTTCGGCCAGCAGGTTATTGTCGAAAGCCGCCCCGGCGCCAGCAGTCTGGTCGGCACGCAGTTTGTTGCCAAGTCACCGGCGGACGGCTACACACTGCTGAAAATTGCCAACACCTTTGCCACCGTACCATCGCTGCTAAAGAACCCCGGCTACGACGCGCTGAAGGATTTCACCGGCGTCACCCTCACCTGTGTGGTGCCGATGGTGCTGGTGGTCACGCCCACGCTGCCGGTGCGCACGGTCAAGGATTTGATCGCGCTCGCCAAGGCGCGTCCGGGGCAGGTCGCTTATGGCACGGCGGGCGCGGGCAGCACCGGGCACATCGCGGCAGAACTGCTCGGCGTGCAATCCGGCATCAAAATGTTGCACGTGCCCTACAAGGGAAACTCGGCGACGGTGATCGATGTTATCGCCGGCAATGTGCAACTCATGTTCGATCAGGTCAGCTCCGGCAAACCTTTTATTGATTCCGGCCGCCTGCGCGCGCTGGGCGTGACCAGCCTCACCCGCTCGCCGCTGTTTCCCAACGTCCCGACCATCGATGAATCGGGCCTGAAAGGCTACGAAGAAATCACCTTCAACGGCCTGATGGCCCCCGCCGGCACGCCGCGCGAGGCACTGGTGCGCATCCAAACCGAAGTCGCGCGTGTCGCGCGTGCCGTGCGCCTGCCCGATCTGCGCAAGCGCTACCTCGAACGCGGCATCGAACTCGCCGCCAGCAACGCACCGGAAGAATTCACCGGCTACGTCAAGGCCGAGTTCGACAAGAAAGCGAAGCTTGCGCGTGAGACGAATATACGGATTGATTGAGCGCGAAGCACGTTTGACGGGACAAACCACCGGCAAGGATCGCGGACGCCACCCCGTCTGCAAGGACTGTCCCCAGTTCCGCGGTTAAAAGGGGGCGACACTCGCGCTCCCCGAGCGCTGGTTCATCAGCACAAGCAACCGCAATGCCACGCCGCCTGTCGCGTAGGTCGGTTGAACAAGACCGGCTGGTGTCAAATAAAAACGGCGCTGAATGAATCAGCGCCGTCGCTTAGAGAAGCTAACGTAAGCATTTGTTTTTACTGAATTATTTACCACCACAAAACTTGATGTACATGGCCGCGAACGCCGACGGTTCATCCAGCATCGGGAAGTGGCCGGAGTTTTCCATGATGGTAAGTTTGGCTTTGGGGTTGGCGCCGGTGAGCCGGTCTTTCAGGGCGATGGTGGGGCCTTTGCGGCCATAGACAATCATCATCGGTTTCTTGATTTGCTTCGCGGCGGCAGGTGTGTTGAAGCCGCGGATACCCCACATCACGTCAACCATGGCCCACGCGCCGGCCTTGCAACGGTCGATGTTCCAGCGTTGTTCAAGCGCAGCATCCACAACCGCGACGCGTTCCTTGATTTGCGGAATGGTTTGCCGCGGCAGGCCGAAGTTGCCTTCGACGTGATGCCAGCCGGCAGCCCATTCTTCGTCGTTGCGGCACGGCGTTTCAACCGGCACGGCGGTCAGCGTGCGCGTGGGGAACATGCTGGCGAAGGTGACGGTAAGCGTGCCGCCGACCGAGGCGCCGCTGATGTGCGCAGCCTTGATTTTCAACGCCGTCATCAGTGCCGCCAACGCCTTGGCATGATCTTCCATGGTGTAGTGCCGGGCGATGCGGTCGGAATCTCCGTGGCCGGGCATGTCCCACGCGATCACGCGAAAGTGTTTGGCGAGTAGTGGCGCGATGGTGTCGTATTGATGCGCCGACGCCCCATTGGTGTGCATCAGGATCAGCACCGGCCCGGCGCCTATTTCACGATAATGAATGCGGCCGTAGCCCCTGGTTTTGGCAAAACCGTCTTTGATGCCGGCATCGGATGACATGCGTGTTCTCCCTGGATGAATGTGGTGAAATTTGGCGAAGAATAGACTGGAAGGCAGCGGAAAGGAACCCGAATTTACCACGAGGCAAGTCGGGCTTGAATAGCCCACCATGGGAGCGCAGGAAGCGCACGCCCTCACGACATTGCAGGGACTGCCGGGGGAGCTACAACGGCTTGACGCTGGAACCCGAAAAATACTTGCCACCCATGAACAGCAGCGGCGGATGGTTGTATTGCGCGAAATCCGTGACTTCGCCTATCAGGATGACGTGATCGCCCTTTTTGACCTCGGTGTGACCCTTGCAAACAAAGTGCGCGGAGGCGCCTTCGATAATCGGACAGCCGCCAAGAAACGCCTTCCAGTTGCGGACGGAAAAGCCTTCAGCGGGAGGCTTGGCGTGTTTGCGCGAAACCTCAATCTGCGTCTCGGCCAGCACATTCACTGAAAACGCAGTCGCCCTGGAAAACGTCTCATAACGCGCCGAGCCCGTGCGCAGCGTCCACAGGATTAGCGGCGGGTCGAGCGAGAGCGATGCGAACGAATTGACCGTCATGCAATGCACATGGAGATCTGGCGATTGCGCGCAAATCACCGTCACCCCCGTGGTAAAACGCCCCAGCGCCGAGCGCAGCGCGATGCGTTCGTCGGCGTGGGATGGGGGGGCGTGCTGCGATCTCTTTGCAGGCGGCGGGGTCATGCGTGTGTCCTGTAGCATGGTTGCGCGAATATCAGTTAGTGTGAGCCATCACGCGGCCACGGCCACGGGCGGCGCTTCGAAAGCGGGGCCAAGATTTTTCACGTGCGGCAGAATTTCCTCGGCAAACTGTTGCATCGACGCCGGCGTAAGCGTGGGCAGCGTGATGAGAATGTAGCCCGCACCCGCCTCGGCCAGCGTGCCGATTTGATCAACGATTTCCTGCGGTGAACCCAGCAGTGCACTGTCGTCGGTGGCCAGATCGGGATCGGCATGGCTGATGGGCTGTGGCGTCGCGCCTGGCGTGCCATGTATCGCGATGGCGCCGATGCGCTTGAAGGTTTCGCGTCGGCGTTCCAGCGCTTTCTGGCGTTCGGCCTCGTTTCTGACTATCGTGACCGAGCGTGCCACCACGCAACGCGTAGTGTCGCGTTTTTGACCGATTTTTTCGAGACCGTCGAGATACAGACCGACACGCTCTTTCACCTGCTGCACGGTGGCGAGTTGGTCGAGCATCAGGTTGTAATTCTTGCTGGAGATGAAGCCTATGCCGCCGGGGCTGCCGCCCGCCATCCAGATTGGTGGATGCGGGCGCTGCACCGGCGCAGGCTCGACCACGATGTCTTCGTAATTCCAGCGCGCGCTGTGGTAACTGAAGCGTTCGTTGCTCTGCCAGCTTTTCAACATCAGCTTGAAGCATTCTTCGAAGCGGTCCTGGGCCTCACTCAGCGGCACGCAAAACTGGGCGAATTCTTCCTTGCGATAACCGCGGCCAATGCCCAGATCAACACGCCCGCCGGACAGCACGTCCAGCGTCGCCACCTGTTCGGCGAGCAGCACCGGGTTGTGCCAGGGCAGCACCACCACGCCCGTGCCCAGCCGGATACGTGTGGTTTTCGCCGCAATGTAAGACAGCAGATTCAGGGACGCCGACAACTGCCCTTGCCCGGTGAAGTGATGTTCCACCAGGAACATGCCTTCAAAACCGACTTTCTCGGCTGCCACAACGTAGTCGATGAAGTCACTGTAAGAACCACTATCGTGCAGCGTATCCGCTCGCCCGACCCGCGCACCACCAAAAATGCCGAATTTCATGAGGAATCCTTTCAAATGAGCGTGATTGTAGAAACCCGCGGCTGTGGCAACAAGCGCTATTTTGGAATTTTATATTTTCCTTTTTGGAAAAACTCGGAAAAATCGGAATTCGGCATAATGGTGGGCCGAAATAGGCAAACCGCGTTGAATGCAGGGAATAAGGGAGAAAACCATGATCCAGGGCGATCCAGCATGGGCGACAACTGTTGGTAAGTCTATGATTTTATGCTTATTTTTAGTTACAGGTAGCCTGAATCTGATGCCCGCGCGGGTGAAAGATCACATTGACCGCATGGCTGGCTTTGGCGTGCCACTGCCCGCGTTTGCCTTCTGGATCGGTAGTGGCATGGAGTTTGTGGGTTGCGCACTGATTCTGGCCGGCTGGCACGCTCAGCTGGGCGTGTGGCTGCTGATCGCGTTTACCGTCGTCGCGGGCGGTATTTTTCACCGCTTTTGGCTGGCGGAAGATCCGATGCGGCGGCAGGCGCTGCGCATTGCGCTACTCAACAATATCGCGGTGGTCGGCGGGCTGCTGCTGCTATTGCAATTTGTAAAGTAAGCCGGGGAACAACTCGATGAGTCATCCGATAGAGGGCGTGTGGAAGCTCAAACACTACGCGCGGCGGTTTCTCGATACCGGAGAGGTGCGCACCGACACGCTGCCGCAGGCGTACATCTTGTACACGCCGGGCGGCTTCATGATGTCGATCACCGTCGAAGAAAAGCGCGAACCGCCCGCGGGCGAAGTTCTCACCGACGAAGAACGCGTGCGCTTGTTTAAGTCCATCGTCAGCGCGTATTCGGGCACTTACGTCATCGACGGCGATACCGTGATTCACACCGTCAACGTGTCGTGGAACGAAGCGTGGACGGGCACGAAGCAGATGCGCAAAATCAAAGTCACCGGCAACGAACTGGTGATCGAAACCACGCCGCGCACAGCGGGAACCGATACGCGGCAGTTTATCAATACGCTGACTTGGGAGCGTACTGAAGGGTTTCCGCCTCTGCCGCAGGGTTAATCCGCCTTCGCCCCCGAAGCCTTGACCACCGGCGCCCAACGTTTCACCTCCGCCGCGACAAATTCGGTAAACGCTTTCGCATCCAGATTGCCCGGTTCGATGCCCTCGGGCCGCAGCCGCGCGCGCACGTCGGGGAGTTGCAGCACACGGCGAACTTCGCTGTTCAGGCGGTTGACGATTTCTGGCGACAGCGCTGCGGGGCCTGACAGTGAAAACCAGATGTTGGCCACCAAGTCGGGGAAGCCTGCCTCGCGGAATGTCGCCACGTCGTAATCCGGCAGCCGCGCCGCCGAACTGATCGCCAGCGCACGCAGCCGTCCGGCGCGGATTTGTGCGCCGGCTGTGGTAAGCGTGGTGGAAATCGCGTGGGTGTGGCCGGCCATCACGTCGACCACCGCGCCGCTGGCGCCCTTGTACGGGATGTGCTGCATGTCAAACCCGGCGCTGCGCTTGAACAGCTCCGCGATCAGATGGCCTTGCGTGCCGTTGCCGGGCGAGCCGTAAGTCAACTCGCGCGGTTTCGATTGCGCAAACGCGATGAACGCTTTCAAGTCCTTCACCGGCAGTGAGGGATGCACCGCCAGCACCGAAGGCGGGCCGCCAAACAGCGCGATGTGCGCGAAATCCTTCACTGGATCAAACGGAAATTTCGCTGCCAGCGCGGGCGCCACCGCGTGCGAGGCCACGCCCGACACCAGCAGCGTGTAGCCGTCGGGCGCGCTGCGTGCCACCAGTTCCGAACCGAGCACGCCGCCTGCACCGGGGCGGTTTTCGACGATGAACGATTGGCCCATGCTTTCGCTTAACTTGCCTGCGGTGATGCGCCCCAGCAAATCCGCGCTGCCGCCGGCGGCAAAAGGCGCGATGATGCGCACAGGCCGCGCGGGCCAGCTTTGCGCGTGTGCCGCACCGGTCAGGGTGGTGCAGAAACCCAGCAGAAAGATAGAGCGCGGGAAGGTCATGAAGGAAATCAATGGGGGATGCGGTAACAGTGGCGTTGGCACGCGAGTGGCGCTACGATGCCGACATGCAAAGAATACCATTGTGAAGGAGCATTTTATGCCGCAATCGCAAACCCGCACCATCGCGGGGGTTACGGTTTATGTGCCCACCGGCGAAATCGAAACTGCCGTGCACGCACTGGCACCGCGCCTGCGTGACTTGCGCGGCGCGCGCATCGGTGTGCTCGATAACCACAAAGAATTCGCCGATATCTTGCTGCGCGGCATTGCAACCGCGCTGCAACGCGAGCACGGTGTGCAGGTCAAGGTCTGGCGCAAGGATTATCTGGGCAAGCCTTCGCCGTTTGCACGCGAGATGGCGGTGGATTGCGACGCAGTGATCAACGGCGTTGGGCATTGAGGCTCATCAACCCCGTGGACCGCGCGTGACGCGGCCGAACTCGAAGCGCTGGGCATCCCGACTATTTCTGTGGTGAGTACGGCGTTTGCGCCGCTGGCGCAGGTGGCGGCGCAAGGCATCGGTCACGATGATTTGCCGTTTGTGGTGGTGCCGCATCCGGTGGGCGATCGTGATCATTCCGTGATCGAACAGCGCGGCGCGGACATTGCCACGGCGTGCGCACATGCCCTGACCACGCCCGCCGAAACCCTTGCGCGCGAAGTGCATGAACATCCGTTTCCCTTGCCGGATGCGGTAATGCCACGATGAGCGTGTCGCAGCCGAACGCGGTCGAAACCGACACGTCGTACGACGCGATCAACGATTATTTTTACGAACAAGGCTGGACCGATGGCCTGCCGGTCGTGCCGCCAACCGAGGCGCGCGTTGCTGCCCTGCTCGCCGGCATGCCGGGCCATGATGCGCATGAGCTGATCAGCGTGGTACCGCCAAGAATGGGCCGTGCCACGTTGCAGCAGGTGGCGGTGAACGCGGTGATGGCCGGTTGCAAGCCCGAATACCTGCCCGTGGTGGTGGCCGCCCTTCGCGCGGTGTCGGCGCGCGAATACGGCTTGCATCATCGCCAGACAACAACACACGCCGGCGCGCCGCTGATCACCGTCAATGGGCCCATCGTGCAAGAGTTGCGCATCAATTGCGGCACGGGCCTGTTCGGCCCCGGCTGGCGTGCCAACGCGACCATCGGCCGCGCCTTGCGCCTTGCACTGGTGAATATCGGCGGAGCGGGGCCGGGCGTGGATGCCTCGCAGACCGGACACCCGGGCAAGTACACTTACTGCATCGCCGAGTACGAGGCGGCCAACCCGTGGGAACCCCTGCATGTCACGCGCGGGTTTCGCCGCGAGCAGAACGTGGTAACGGTGGTCAACGCCGAAGCGCCGCACAGTGTGACGGAAAACTTCCAGACTGATCCGCTGGAAATCATGCGCACGTTCGCGTCGTCGATGGCAACGCTTGGCGTGAACAATCTGTATTCGCAGGGCCACCCGGTGCTGGTGCTGGGCCTGGAGCACGTGCAACATTTGTCTGCGGCGGGCTGGAACAAGCGTGACATACAAAAGGCGTTGTTCGAGATGGCGCGCCAGCCGTGGGGGCTGATGAAAAATCGCGGCAAATCCAAAGGCCCGCGCTTTCCGGAATTCGTCGACAAAAACAACGACCAGTCCATGGTGCCGATCATGAATGCACCGGAAGATTTGATCGTGATCGTCGGTGGCGGGGCGGGCGGTAAGTCGATGTTTCTGCCGACGGCCGGTGGGCAGAGTTTGAGTGTTTCAGAAATAATTTAATAAAAACAAATACTTACGAAATATCTCTCTATGACATTACCCCGCATACATTTGTTGATTGGCCCCGGCACGCTGCACAGCCGCGGCGGCAGTCGCATGGATTTCGCACACTATCGCAATAGCGGCAAGCCGCGCATGACAGGCGAAGAGCTGCTCGCGGCAATCCCGGAAATCGCACAGGTCGCACAGGTGACCGTGGACGCCAGTAATCCGCACGAAGTCACCACGCTCGATGAAATTCGCCGGCTGGCGCAGCGTGTGAATGTATTGCTCCAGCGTCCGGATGTCGATGGCGTGGTGTTCGTACAGGGCACCAATGTGCTGGAAGAGACCGCGTATTTTCTGACGCTCACGGTAAAAAGTGCCAAGCCGGTGGTGGTCACCGGCGCGCAGCGGCCCTTCACGGCGTTAAGTTCCGATGCGCCGCTGAATTTATACGATGCGTTTCGCGTGGCCGCGCATGGCGAGTCGCACGGCAAGGGCGTGGTGGTGGTCACCAATGGCGAAATCAACGCCGCGCGCGACGTGACCAAGACCAACTCGTTCAGCCTCGAAACGTTCTCCTCTCGCGACCTCGGTGCGCTGGGGTACGTGGCGGCGGAGGACCTCTACTCCGGCGACGTGGGGCTGGACGCACACAGCCGGTGTACTACCGCTCGCCGACGCGGAAGCACACCCACCAGACGGAGTTTGATCCGGCCAAGATCACCAAGTTCCCACGCGTCGAGATGGTCTACTGCTCTCCCGCCGCCGACCGGATGGTCATCAATTACCTGGCAGAGCAGAAGGTGCCCGGTATCGTATGGGCGGGCGCGGGCGCCGGCGGCGGGCCGCCTGAGGC
>SYEN01000042.1 GCA_005800795.1 Burkholderiales bacterium
GAGCCTGTATGAAATTCTACAAATCTTGAGCTTGAATGTGTTTGAGAAAACGCCTTTACATCAATTACTTACCCCAACCACCGATGAGCAAAATGAGCAAAACCAGCTCTCTCTACTCTGATAATCGTTGGGACACTACTGATATTAATTGGAAACTTATTCGATACAATGGCATGTTAACTTTCGTTTTTGTCTTATAAAACTAATTCAACAAAGCCTCTGACGCGGTGGCCTAGCAAGCCAGAGTATTTTTTTCCAATGACATTTCTTGCTGTGAATTTACAAGGTGTAGTGCAGGTCGATACATCTAAAACTGGGGAAACGAACTTTACAGCGACTGCACACAATCAGTCTGCCTGATCTGTATAGCGGCTTGTCGCAATGCTAAGGGCGCTACTCAGCTCAATTCACTTAATTCATCTGGCCGGCGACATTTAACTCGCGCTTTTCGATACGCTTGCCTCCACCAAGTTTGCGATTTTCAGCAATGATTTTTCGTTTGCTGGCACTGGGGTTTCCATGGCTTTCATTGGGGCTACCTCGTTGCCCTGCTTTTATGTCGCGCACTGAGTTTCTGCGAACACTTGGGTTGCATTCCCGACACCACTTCCGTCACCTTTGTACCCAGAAGTAGCACTTGTGGCAGTGGCGGTGGCGGTGGCGCGGTGCAGCGCGAGCGGCAGGCCCCTACTTCGTTGGGCCCGACCTGCTAAAGCGGGCTTCGTCCACTGCCGCAACATTTGACGCAAAGACTCGTTATCTCGTTAGCCCGTAAGGCGGCCCACCCTACGAAACCATCACGGCCAGAGCCTTAACTGAACCGGAAGCGCAAAGCGGCTTTGACTACACTGGAGAACGCGACGGTGATTGCGTCGTTGTAATACATATTCCCCTATGCACAACTGAATCCATGAACATCAAGTGGAAGATCGCCAGGCGTATCGCCAACGTAAAGACACATGGCCTTGATTTTACTCAGCTGAAGTGGTGTGCAACGGGCCTGCTTTTACAGTAGAAGACACCCGTGATTGCGGCGACGAGCAGCGCTGCAATTCCACCGGCTTTATAGCCACAATCATTGCAACATCCCGCCATACGGAAACCGACGACGAAAATTGAATTGACTCTATGTGAAAGTTGGAGCGCCATGAAATCGAAACCCACTCCGGCCACCACTAAATCACCGTATCTTCGCGTGGGCTTGGAGGATGTCAGCCACGAGTATTCGCTGCCTAGGCCAATGAGAATTTGGGCAAGCAGCGTGTTTCCATCATCATGGATGCCCCAGTCATTGCGTTCTTCGTGGCAAAGACCGGTGAGCGCGGCTACCAGACTCTCAACAATCAGGCGCTGCGCGAGGCCATGGTGACGAGGAGATCGAACCGACGTTGCGCCGGATGATTCGTGAGAAATTGCAGACGGCGTGAGGAAGCGTCTATAGAGCATACCAGGCACGCAGTTTGTTTCGAGACTACGGCTTGAGCGGCAACGGTTTTACCACGCCATTTCCCGATGCGCGCCAGGCATCCAGCCCGCCCTTCAACGTTAGCGCCCCCTGATAACCGCTTTCGTACATCAGTTTAGTGGCTTCACGCGCGTGGGCGTCATCCGTGTCATAGAGAATCACCACCTCAACCTTGGGTAGCTTTAGGTCTTCCAGGCGCTCCTTGAATTCGGCACCGGGTACGGATAGCGCGCCGGAGATATGGCCTTGCTCAAACTCGGTGCGGTCGCGCAGATCGACGACGACCGGACGCGGTACGCTTTTCAGCAGGTTTGCGGCATCGTGCACGGAAACCTCCGGGCCGCCTTTGAGGCTGTGCTGCGAAAACACGTAGACCCCGATCAAAATCAGGATGGGGATCAACCACTGGCGTGCCATGACCCGGTGCCTGTCTGTTACGCGGATGAAGCCTACGACGCCGACGGCGTGAACGCGTCGCTGTAGAACTCGACTTCCGGGAGTTTGCACTGCGCGGTGAACTCACGGCGCGCGGATTCGATGACGATCGGCGCGCCGCAGGCGTATACCTGATGCGCGGACATATCCGGGAAATCCTGCATCACCGCCTGATGCACGAAGCCTGCGCGGCCAGTCCAGTTATCCTCGGCGCGTGCATCGGACAGCACCGGCACATAGGTGATGCCGTGATCGCGTGCCCAGCCTTGCGCGAGTTCGTCGCGGTAGAGGTCGTCGCGTACGCGGCAGCCCCAGTACACCGTGATCTTGCGCTTGATGCCTTTGTGGATGGCATGTTCGAGCATGGCCTTGATCGGCGCGAAGCCGGTGCCGCTGGCGAGAAAGATCAGCGGCTTGTCGCTGTCCTCGCGCAGGAAAAAGGTGCCCAGCGGGCCTTCGAAGCGCAGAATGTCTTTTTCCTTCAGCGTGCCGAATACGTACTGGCTGAACGGCCCGCCATAGTTACGCAAGTGCAGTTGCAGCATGGCGTCGTCGTGCGGCGGGTTGGCGAGCGACAGGCTGCGGCGTAAACCGGTCTTGGTGAGGATGTCGATATATTGTCCGGCCAGAAACTGCAGGCGTTCGCTTGCCGGCAGCCGCAGATGGATCATCATCACGTCAGGCGCCAGCCGTTCGAGTTTTTGCACGCGGCACGGCAGCGTGCGCACGGGGATGTCTTTCACGCCGCTGACTTCGCGGCACTCCACCACTACGTTGGTCAATGGTTTAGCTTGGCAAAAAAGGGCGTAGCCGTTTGCCTTGTCGGCATCGGTGAGCGCCGTGGTGCTGTGGTTGCCGTAATCCACTTTGCCTTCGAGCAGCTTGCCCTTGCAACTGCCGCAGCCGCCGTTGCGGCAGGCATAGGCGATGTTGTAACCCTCGCGCAGCGCGCCGTCGAGGATGGTTTCGTAGCCGCTGACGCTATACGTATGGTCGCTCGGCTTGAGGGTGACTTGGCGGGGCGTGTCGGACATGGCGTAAAATGCTTCGTATTATGCGGAGATTACTGATTATTGGTTGTGGCGATGTGGGCGCGCGGTTGATTCCGCTTGCCCGCACGCGCTATCGCATGGTTGCCCTCACGCGTGACATCGCGCAGTGTGCGGCGCTGCGCGCACTGGGTGTGACGCCGATCGTGGGCGATCTGGATCAGCCGCGCACACTGACCGCGCTTGCCGGCATTGCGCACGATGTGGTTCATCTGGCACCGCCGCCTGCCAGCGGCACCATCGATATGCGCACGGCGCATCTGATCGCTGCATTGGGAAACCAGCGCAAGGCAAAAAACATGTGGGTTAGTCTACCACAGCACTTTGTCTATATAAGCACCAGCGGCGTGTACGGCGATTGTGCCGGCGCGATTGTGCCGGAAACACGGCCCGCGCAACCGCAAACCCCGCGTGCGCAGCGGCGCGTGGATGCCGAACGGCGGCTGCGTGCGTGGGGCGCGCGCAGCGGCGTGCCAGTTTCAATTTTGCGTGTGCCGGGCATTTACGCCGCCGACCGGTTGCCGCTGGCGCGGTTGCGGCGCGGCACGCCCGCGCTGAACGATGCCGACGACAGTTTTGTGAACCATGTGCATGCCGACGATTTGGCGCGGCTGGTAATGGCCGCGCTCACGCGCGCAAGGCCGGGGCGCGCGTATAACGCGGTGGACGATGTGCCGCAGAAAATGGGCGATTACTTTGATCTGGTGGCGGATCGCCATGGCTTGCCGCGCCCGCCGCGCATTGCGCGCAGCGAGGCCGTTAACGTGATCCCGCAAAATCTGCTGTCGTTCATGAGCGAATCGCGGCGGCTGACCAATCAGCGCATCAAGCGCGAGTTGCGTTTTCAGCTAAAGTATCCGAGTGTGCATGTGGGAATCACGGCAACCTGATATGAATGCTGCTGAAGTATTGCTGGTGTTGACCCATGTTCCGGATCGCGAGACGGCGGACGAACTCGCGCGTGCACTGATCGACGAAAAGCTCGCCGCGTGCGTCAGTATTCTGGCGGCGTGCACGTCGGTGTATCGCTGGCAAGGCGCGGTGGAAAACGCCGAGGAGGTTCCTCTGCTGATCAAAACCACCGCTGCGCGCTACGCCGCACTTGAGACTGCCATTCGCCAGCGGCACCCGTACGAACTTCCCGAAATCATTGCAGTCCCACTGGCGCACGGTTTGCCCGGCTATTTGCATTGGGTGGCCGGGGAAACCCATGGAGCCTAATAGCGAATATGCATAAGTATTTGATTTTATTGATTATTTTTTTATCGACGGCTATGCCATCGACTTCATGGGCCAAAGGCCATCTGCTCGAGCCGGAGAAAGCATTTCGCTTTTCCGCGCGCGTGCTCGATGCCTCGAACATCGAGGTGCGCTACCAGATTGCCGAGGGCTACTATATGTATCGCGAGCGTTTTGCGTTTGCCGCCGAGCCGGGTGCAAAGCTGGGTGTGGCCAAAATTCCTGAAGGCAAGAAAAAGAAGGACGAATTCTTTGGCGACGTGCAAACGCATCGCGACGAACTGAAAATCGTGGTGCCGCTGGAGTCTGCCGAGGCCGGCAGGGTGGCGCTGACCGTGACGTCGCAAGGCTGTGCGGATGTGGGCGTGTGTTATGTGCCAATGGAAAGCAAGATACAACTGTCGCTGATGGGCAGTGCGGCCGCGGCGGGGCTGCCGGCGGGCGTTGGCGTGCCGGTGGCCGCAAAAGCGGGTGGCGACCCGCTGGCGCGCATGATGGGGCAGGGGCCGGAGAAATCCGGACCTGCAGCCGCCGAAGACTCGCGCATCGCCGCGATGTTCCAGGGCAGCTTCTGGCTGCTGATAGCGAGCTTTTTCGGCTTTGGCTTGTTGCTGTCGTTTACACCTTGCGTGTTGCCGATGATTCCGATTTTGTCGGGCATGATAGTCGGGCGCGGGCAGGGCGTGACGCGTACGCAGGGGCTGGTGCTGTCGGCGGCGTATGTGCTGGGCATGGCGATCACCTATGCGATAGCGGGTGTCGCCGCCGGGCTGTCGGGTGCGATGCTGTCGGCGGCGCTGCAAAATCCGTGGGTGCTGGGCGGCTTTGCGGGGCTATTTGTGGTGCTGGCGATGTCGATGTTCGGCGTCTATGAATTGCAATTGCCGGCGGGCTGGCAAGCGCGGCTGAGTTTGGCTTCCAACCGGCTGCCGGGCGGGCAGTACGGCGGCGTGATTGTCATGGGCGCGCTGTCGGCGCTGATCGTCGGGCCGTGTGTGGCGGCGCCGCTGGCGGGCGCTTTGCTGTATATCAGCCAAAGCCGCGATGGTGTGCTCGGTGGCACGGCGTTGTTTGCGATGGCGCTCGGCATGGGCGTGCCGCTGTTGGCGCTGGGCGCATCGGCGGGCGCGTTGCTCCCCAAGGCAGGGCCGTGGATGGACGGCGTGAAGCGCTTTTTCGGTCTGCTGCTGATTGCGGTGGCGATTTATCTGGTGTCGCCGCTGATTCCCCTGGCGGTGCAAATGCTGGCGTGGGGCACACTGCTGATCGGTTGTGCCATGTGGTTGCGGGCTATCGATCCGCTGCCGCATCATGCGCATGGGCTGTCGCGCGTGGACAAGGTGCTGGGGCTGGTTGCACTGGTGGCGGGGGCGGCTTATGTCGTCGGCGGGCTGTCCGGCGCGAAAGATATTTTCCAGCCTTTATCAGGGTTGGCGGCCTCTTCAAAACAGGAAACGCCCGCCGCTTCGGCGCCGCTGCTCAAGCGTGTATCCACGGGCGCCGATCTGGATGCTGCCATTCTGGCTGCGCGCGGCAAACCGGTATTGCTCGATTTTTACGCGGATTGGTGCGTATCGTGCAAAGAAATGGAGCGGTTTACCTTTACTGATGCTCAGGTGAAAGCGCGGCTGGCAGGCATGGTTAAGGTTCAGGCGGACGTGACGGCCAACAACGCCGAACATCAGGTGTTGCTTAAGCGCTTTCGACTGTTCGGCCCACCGGGGATTATCTTCTTTGATAAAAATGGCAATGAAATCAATGGGTTGCGTGTCATTGGCTTTCAAAGCGCCGACAAGTTCGCTGGCGTGCTCGATGAAGTGCTGAAATTCTGATTGTGTAGCTATTTTTCGCCATCTTCATTTATTTTCTTTTATTTTTAATTAACTTTCGGTGAACCGTGTCCAATAGACTTGTCCGGTATTCCTTTTTTGGCTTGGTGGCTCTATTGGCGTTCGCCGCTGGCGTGTGGTTCAACCCCGCGCGGCAATCGGCTCCAGCCGAACCGAGCGCTACCGATGCCCTGTATGCGATCAACTTGCCGGATTTGCAAAACAAGCCACAAAAGCTCGATCAGTGGCGCGGAAAGGTGCTGGTAGTCAATTTCTGGGCGACCTGGTGTGAGCCATGCCGCAAGGAAATCCCGCTATTCGTGAAAATGCAGGAAAATCATGGCGCCAAAGGATTGCAATTTGTTGGCATTTCCATCGATCAGGCCGATAAAACCAGTGAATTTGCACGTAACTTCGGCGTTAACTACCCTAACCTTATCGGCACATTCGATACGGTAGAGGTCTCGCGGCAGGCAGGAAACAAGCGCCGTGTGCTGCCTTACACCATTGTCTTGGACCGGAAAGGCCAGATCGTTGCCACGGAAATGGGCGGAATTACGCAAGAAAAGCTGGATGCTTTGCTATTGCCGCTACTGTAGTTTTCTATATTTTCAGCAAAATTCACCAATTTTTGCTTAAGTGTTATTATCTTCGCGCTAGTATTCGAAACTAGCGACGTACAATATCGATATCCCCATCAATATCTGTGGCAGGAGGGCGGCATCGTGGCCGGTAAGTCCCACAAGAATATACTGCTGCTGAACGGCCCAAACCTGAATCTTCTCGGTAGTCGCGAGCCGGGGATATACGGCAGCGATAATCTGCCGGCCATTGAAAAGCGTCTCGTGCAGCAGGCGCAGGCGGGCGGCTCGAGCCTCGCCGCGTTCCAAAGTAATTCCGAAGCGGATCTCGTCAACCGTATCCAGCAGGCGGCGCGTGATGGCGTGGATTTCATCATCATTAATCCAGCGGCGTACACCCACACCAGCGTGGCCATGCGCGATGCACTGGCGGCGGTCGCCATCCCGTTTATCGAAGTGCATCTTTCGAACGTATTCGCGCGCGAGGCGTTCCGGCATCACTCGTACTTCACCGATATCGCCGTGGGCATCATCAGCGGCCTGGGTGCCCGAGGCTATGAGTTAGCGCTGGCTTACGCTTTGGGTCACACGGATTAACGTAAGTAAAAGGCAATTAAAACATGGACTTACGTAAAGTCAAAACCCTGATCGATCTGGTGCAGCAGTCCGACATCACCGAACTGGAAATTACCGAGGGGGAAGAGCGCGTGCGCATCAGCCGCGGCGGTGTGGTCCACCCCCACGCGTCAGTATCGCCCGTCATGCTAACAGCTGCGTCAGGGCTGCCGGGTGCGGGTGCGGCTTTACCTGCCGCGCTGGAGCTGGGCGCCGCTGCGTCTACTGTTTCTCAGCCCCCAGCCGCAGCTGCGCCAGAAATCGCCGCCGAGCCGCAAGGTTATGTGCTCAAGTCGCCGATGGTCGGCACGTTTTATCGCTCGTCATCGCCCGGCGGCAAACCGTTTGTCGATGTGGGACAAGCCGTTAAAACCGATGAAACCGTGTGCATTATCGAGGCGATGAAACTGCTCAACGAAATCGAGGCCGGCGCTGAAGGCGTGATTCAGCAGATCCTTGTCGAGAATGGCCAGCCGGTTGAGTACGGGCAGCCGTTGATGCTGATCGGTTAATCCGGCACGCCTAACGTTTCATTCATGTTCGGAAAAATCCTCATCGCCAATCGC
>SYEN01000461.1 GCA_005800795.1 Burkholderiales bacterium
AAAGAGATGTTAGGTAGGGTGTAATAACTTCACACAATTCTTCGTAATGGGCAGGTAAAGAAAATGGATTTTTCACTCAACGAAGAACAACGTCACTGGCAGGCGGAAGCACGCAAATTTGCCGCCGAGGTGCTGCGTCCAGCGTCGGTCGCACGTGATCAGATTGAAGGCGGATTTGAACCGTGGGACTGGGACATCATCGAAGCCGGTTCGAAGCTGGGCTTTCGCACGCTGGCGGTGTCCAAGGAATGGGGCGGGCCGGGCGCGGATTTTGTGTCGCAGGCGATCGTCATGGCGGAGCTTGCCAAGGGCGACAGCGCCATGTCCAAGGCGTTCAGCCAGAACTGGAAATGGAGCCATCTGATGTCGATGGCCTGCACCGATGATCAGAAGAATCGCTTCCTGAAACCATTTCTCGCCGACCATCGTTACGTGATGGGCCGCGGCATCACCGAGCCCAATGCCGGATCAGACAATCGTATGCCGCCGGAAGACGACCCGCGTGCGGGTTATCGCGTAAAGGCCGTTCAGGATGGTGACGAATGGGTTTTGAATGGCGAAAAGTGTTTTATTGCCAATGGCAGCGTGGGTTCCCTGTTTTTTGTCGATACCCGCACCAACCCGGATGTGAACATCAAGCAGGGCGGTACGCTGTTCATGGTACCCAAGGGCACGCCGGGTTTCCGCATTGGCAAGGTGTTCAACAAGCGCGGCTGGCGCTTTTATCAGAACGCCGAACTGATTTTTGAAAACGCGCGGTTGCCCAAAGAGAACGTCGTCGGCGCCGTGGGCACAGGGTCGGTGAAAGCGGGCCGTGGAGACACCACCGGCGGCGATATTTTCGGCGATCTGGAACTGGCCGCCAACGCGCTGGGTGTGTGCGACGACGCGGTGGAAATAGGCATGGCGTACGCACGTACGCACAAGCGCGCAGGCAAATATTTGATGGAGCATCAGCTGGTGGCGCTGCGCATCCACGAAATGCACATGCTGACCGAGGCACTGCGTTCGTTCGTGATGCGCACGGCGTGGCAGCACGATGCCGGGGAACACTCCGCCAACGCTGGCTTGGTGATGAATTACTCCACCGATATCATCCAGCGCGTCACGCGGCTCAATATGCAGGTGCATGGATTCGAGGGCTGCTTGATGAATGCCCGCGTGGATAAGCTGGTGCGTGACGCGATGGTATGGACCCACCTGGCAGGCGACACCGTGCAACGCATAAAGATTCTGAAGCGCTTGAAATAAAGCGGGTGGACCCAGGAAAATCAGCGCCGGGCACGTCCCGGCGCGTTTCTTTGTGGGATGAAAAATGAGCAGGGAGCGCAAAGTGTGAAAGAAGAAATTCTTGTTTTGCTGCCGATCTTCGCACCCACGCTGGCGGCGCTGGAGGAACGCTATGCGGTGCACCGCCTTTGGCTTGCGCCGGATCGCGCGGCTTTTCTGAACAACGTGGCGCCACGCGTGCGCGCCGTGGTGACTTCCGGGCTGGCGGGCTGCGATGCGGCGACCATGCAGGCCTTGCCGAAGCTCGAAATCGTTGCGTGTTATGGCTCGCCGCGTGCCACACTGGATACGACAGTGGCCAAGGCACGTGGCATTGTATGCACGCGCACACCGGATCAAATTGAAGAATCTGTGGCTGATCTCGCGCTGGGGCTGATGATTGATGTGATGCGCCGCATACGCGAGTGCGACCGTTTCGTGCGCGAGGGGCGCTGGGCAAAGGAAATTGCACCGGCAGGCAGGGAAGTGCGTCAAAAGGCCTGCGGCATCGTAGGCCTCGGCGGCATCGGGCAGGCTGTTGCACGGCGCGCGCAGGCCTTCAATATGGCGGTGAGTTATTTTGGCCCGCGCAAAAAGGATACGCCGTTGCCGTACTACAACGAACTCACGGTGATGGCGGCAGCAGTGGATGTGCTGGTGGTGTGTTGTCCGCTGTTGCCCGAAACGCGCGATCTCGTCGACGCGAAGGTGCTCGATGCGCTGGGGCATGGCGCAGGGGAAGGCTACTTGATAAACGTCGCCCGCGGGCCGGTGGTGAACGAGGCCGCGCTGATCGCGGCATTGCAGGAAAAGCGCATCGCGGGTGCAGGGCTGGATGTTTATTGGGACGAGCCGCGCGTGCCGCAGGCGTTGATCGGCATGGACAACGTGGTGCTCGCCCCGCATGTCGGCACACACACGCAGGAAGTGCGCGAAGAACGCGGACGCATGGTGTTGGCGAACCTGGAAGCGCATTTTGCGGGCAAGCCGGTGCCGCATCCGGTGCCGGAAAACGATAACAGGCGGTGATGTCATGCGATACGCTACACTAGAGCAGAGTTTATGTAAGTATCTGTTTTTATTGATATTTTTTATATCAATGCCGCAGCGGGTTTGAGCGCCAGCTTTGCCGCACAACCCTATCCCAGCAAACCGATTCGTTTTATCGTGCCAGTGCCTGCCGGCGGCGGCGCGGATTTTGTCGCGCGCGCTTACGCCACCCGGCTGGGCGACGCGTTGGGGCAACAAGTCGTCGTCGACAATCGCGGCGGTGCGGCCGGCATCATCGCCATGGAAGCCACCGCCAAGGCTGCCCCCGACGGTTACACGTTGATTCAAACCAACATCTCCACCATCAGCATCAATCCCTATATGTATGCGAAGCTGCCGTACGACGCCGAAAAAGGCTTCGCGCCGGTGTCCATCACCACGTTGAATCCGCTGGTGCTGGTGATTCATCCGGCGGTGGCGGCAAAGAGCGTGCCGGAGTTGGTGGCACTCGCCCGCGCCAAACCGGGAACGGTAACTTACGGGTCGCTCGGCAGCGGCAGCATTCAGCATCTGGCCGGGTTCATGTTCGGCAGGGGGGCAGGTGTGAATCTGATCCACGTGCCCTATAAGGGCGCGGCGCCCGTCACCGTGGATCTGCTGGCAGGGCAGGTGCAGACGGCGTTCAGCGGCATCGGTACTGTCGTTGCGCATGTGCGCTCGGGCAAGCTGCGTGGCCGCGCGACCACCGGGCCCAAACGCATCGACGCTTATGCTGATTTGCCGACGATGAAGGAATCCGGAGGCCCGGATATTCAGATGCTACTGTGGAACGGCGTTCTCGCGCCGGCGGGTACGCCCACGTCTATCGTCAAGAAACTCAGCGATGAAATCAATCGCATCGTGAAGACCAGCGATCTTGCGCAGGCCATGGCACCACAAGGTACCTCGCCGGT
>SYEN01000462.1 GCA_005800795.1 Burkholderiales bacterium
ATGGCGGTCGATCCGATCTCTCGGGTGGTGGCGCCGCGTTTCTGGGCGGGGTTTATTTCGATGCCGCTGTTGGCGGCATTGTTCAGTGCGATGGGTGTGTTCGGCGGGTATCTGGTGGGCGTGGTGTTGATCGGCGTGGATGAAGGCTCTTTCTGGTCGCAGATGCAAAGCGCGGTGGATTTTGAAGGCGACATCATGAACGGCGTGATCAAAAGCATCGTGTTCGGCTTTGCGGTGACGTGGATTTCGCTGTTCGAGGGCTACGACGCGCCGCCCACCGCCGAGGGTGTTTCAGGCGCGACCACGCGCACCGTGGTGACGTCATCGCTGGCGATTCTGGCTTTGGACTTTTTGTTAACGGCATTCATGTTCCGGGGGGTGTGATGCAACGTTCCACGCTCGATCTTTGGGTAGGGCTTTTTGTGATTGCGGGCATCGGCGCGCTGTTGGTGCTGGCGATGAAAGTGGGCAATATGAGCGCCTCGGGCGGTGGCGAAACCTATGCGCTCACGGCCAACTTCGACAATATTGGCGGCTTGAAACCGCGTGCGCCGGTGAAGAGTTCCGGCGTAGTGGTGGGACGTGTGTCGGGCATCACCTTTGACAATGAGAAATTCAACGCGCGCGTCACCATCAACATCGACAAGACTTACAAGTTTCCGAAGGACACCAGTGCGTCGATCCTCACTTCGGGCCTGCTCGGTGAGCAATACATCGGTCTTGAAGGCGGCGGTGATCCGGCAAACCTGAACTCGGGCGACCGCATCAAGCAAACGCAATCGGCCGTGGTGCTCGAAAAACTGATCGGGCAGTTTTTGTACAGCAAGGCGTCGGAAGGCGGCGGCGAAAAAAAGTGATTCTGTGTGATGGCAAAATTGATTTCGTGTGGAGCTTCCATGAAGTTATTTCGTAACTATCTGTTTTTATTGAGTTTTTTTATATGTGGTCTGGCGCAGGCGCAAACCATGGGGCCGGACGTGCTGGCGAAGTCGGTCACCGATGAAGTGCTGGCAGTGATTCGTGCCGACAAGGACATACAGGCTGGCAATCAGAAAAAAGTGCTGGAATTGGTGGAAGCAAAAATTCTGCCGCACTTTAATTTCACTACCATGGCGCAACTGGCGATGGGCCGTAATTGGCGGCAGGCCAACGCGGAACAGCAAAAGCGCGTGACCGCGGAATTCCGCACGCTGCTGGTGCGCACGTATACGCAGGCGTTTGTGCAGTATCGCAACCAGAGCGTCGATTACAAACCGCTGCGCATGGCGGCGAACGACACCGACGTGGTGGTGCAGTCGCTGATCAAGCAGTCCAGCGGCGCGCCGGTGGCGGTCGATTACAACATGGAAAAAACCGATGGCGGCTGGAAGGTTTACAACATGAAAATCGAAGGCATCAGCCTGGTGGAAAATTATCGCAACACGTTCAATACCGAGATTCAGAAAAACGGTGTTGACGGGCTGATCAAATCGCTGGCCGACAAAAACCGCGCCAACGCGCAGGCTGCGGACAAGAAATGATTGCGTTGGCCGCAAATAACGGCGAGCGTGCCACGCTGGACGGGCCGGTAACGCTGGCCAACGTCAACGCTGTGCTGGCCGAAGGCGGGCGTGTATTCAAGGCGCCTGCGATGACGGTGGATCTCGCGGGCGTGACCGAAGTCGATTCCACGGCAGTAAGTCTCCTGCTGGAGTGGCGCCGCGCCGCGCTGCGCGAAGGGCGCGCCATCGACTACATCAACTACCCGGCCAATCTCAAAAGTCTGATCCAGCTGTACGGCGTGACGGAATTGCTGGCCGTTGCGTAAGGCTTGAGCAATAAGGCATAGACTCACCGCAGCGACAGTTCACCGGTGGGTCCGGCCATTGTGCCGGCAGTGTGCGCGGGCATATCATTGCATTGCGCGCATTCTGCCGGACCCCAACCGGTTACAAATTGAGGCATCACGCATCATGACCACACCCGCACAACTACAGGGCTATATCCAAAACGGCATGCAGTGCGACCACGTCGCGGTAACCGGCGACGGTGCGCATTTTGAGGCCGTCATCGTCAGCGCGCTCTTCCGCGACAAATCGCGCGTGCAGCGCCACCAGATTGTTTACAAGGCGCTGGGCGACCGCATGCGTGAAGAAATTCACGCGCTGTCGATGCAGACGCTGACGCCCGAGGATTGGGCCGGCCGGCCGCAATAGATGGAAAAACTGGCCATTGAGGGCGGCGTGCCACTCAACGGCGAAGTGGCGATTTCCGGCGCCAAGAATGCCGCGCTGCCAATTTTGTGCGCGGCGCTGCTCACCGCCGAACCGCTGCGTATCGGCAACGTGCCGCATCTGCGTGACGTCAGCACCATGCTGTCGCTGCTGGGGCAGATGGGCATGACCGTGTCGATGGACGACAAACTCGGCATCGAATTGTGCGCGAAAAACATCCACACGCCCGAAGCGCCTTATGAAATGGTGAAAACCATGCGCGCATCGGTGCTGGTGCTGGGGCCGCTGGCCGCGCGTTTTGGCGAGGCGCGTGTGTCCCTCCCGGGAGGCTGTGCCATCGGCCTGCGGCCTGTCGATCAGCATCTCAAGGGCTTGCAGGCACTGGGCGCGACCATTGCCATGGATCACGGCTATATGATCGTGCGCGCGCCGCGACTTAAGGGAACGCGCATCTGCATGGATCTGGTGACAGTGACTGGCACCGAAAATCTGATGATGGCCGCAGCGCTCGCCGAGGGTACCACTATCATCGAAAACG
>SYEN01000463.1 GCA_005800795.1 Burkholderiales bacterium
CCGGTGGTCACGCCGACGGAGGCACGCGTCGCGCGCATGCTCACCGGAACTACACGCAGTGCCGATGAACTGATTGGCCTCATTCCTCCTGCGATGGAATCCGCAACCGTGCACACAGTGGCCACGCATGCCGTGATGGCAGGGTGCAAGCCGGAATATCTGCCTGTAGTGTTAGGTGGTATTGAACTCATGCTGCGTGAAGCATTCAATTTGAACGGCGTGCAAGGCACCATGCATGGCGTGGCGCCCCTGATGATCGTCAATGGCCCCTACGCCCAAAAAATCGGCATCAACGGCAGTAATGGCTGCTTCGGACCCGGCTTCAGAGCCAATGCGACCATCGGCCGGGCGATTCGGCTCATGCTGCTGAACCTCGGCGGCGGCATCGCTGGTTTGGCCTCAGCCACGGTGTTCGCAACGCCCCTGCGTTACACGGCATGCATCACGGAAAACACCGGGCGCAGCCCTTGGGAAACCCTTGCAGCCGCTCGCGGCCACAAACCAGACGAGAACACCATAACCTGTGCGATGGTGGAAAGCCCGCGGCTTTGTTACGACGATGCAAGCCAGGACCCTCAGCGCCTGCTGACTGGCTTGGCCGATTCTATGAGCGCCATGTGTTCTTGGAATCAGCACGTACGCTCGGACATGGTGGTGGCGATGGGACCGGAGCACGCCACCATCTGCTCGCGCGCGGGCATGCGGCGTGCCGATGTGCATGCGTGGCTGATTGAAAAAGCCGGCCGCAAAGTGCGTGATCTCAAGGGGGGCGGCAACTGGCGGCGTGAGCGCGCTGTTGCGCTGGGCATAGACCCCGCAGATGACGAACACTTTGTGCCAGTGATCAAGGATCCGCGCGATCTGCATCTGATCGTGGCGGGCGGCTGGGGACCGCTCACAGCAATGTGTCACGGCTGGGGCGGCGGCAGCCGCGCGGTGCATGGCACATACACACTTTGACGCAGTATCATCTGTTTACGAATCAAGGAATCCCCATGACAGAAGAACTCGGTTTTATCGACCCCACCGCCGGCACGGGCCGCAAACGTGTCCCGCTGGCGCCACGACCGGCTGATCTGGCGGGCAAAGTCGTAGGGCTGCTCGACAATACCAAAGAGCAAGGTACGCTGATTCTGGAGACCCTTGGCGCGCAACTGCGCGAGAAGTATGGCGTCGCGCGCGTCGTTATTCGCCGCAAGGAGCACTATTCCAAGCCGGCAACCGACGCGCTGATAGACGAAATGGCCAAGGAGGTGGATGTGGCCGTTGCCGCACTGGGCGGATGAGGGTCTTGCACGTTGTGCAGTGTGCACGACACCATCGAATTCGAAAAGCGCGGCATCCCGGCGGCGGTAATCATTACCCAGGCGTTTCGCAAAGCTGCCGTTTTCCAATTCAAGAGCAAGGGCATGGAAGGGCATGCCTACGTCGAAATGCCGCATCCGGTGAGCAATCTTTCCACCGAAGACATGCGCACCCTGACGCTGAAATATGCGGACGATGTGGCGCGTCAGCTAAAAGAGTAAATACCTTTGGACGCGCTGCGCGAGTGGCTCTCGGCGCAGGCGATGCAAGCGCCATTCTGGGTGGTGATCGCAGCCACCATCGCCTGGTTCGCGCTGATTTACACGCTGATAGCGGGCGGAGCGCAGGCGCTGGCAGTACGACAGGCCGTTGAGACGAAGGCGCCTGGTGGACGCGTGCAACGCATGCGTCCGGGCCAAAAGCGTGAAGAGTTGTGGCTGTCCGTGCTGGCGATCCTGATTTTTGCCGCGCAGGCGGCGGGACTCGTCTGGTTATTGCGACACGGCTGGCTTGCAATTGACTGGCAGCGTTCGTTATGGCATCTGTTGTGGGAGTTGCCACTGCTGTATCTGTGGAACGACCTGCATTTTTTTGTCATCCATCGCGCGCTGCACTGGAAACCGTTGTACCGCCACGTGCATATCTGGCATCATCGCTCGGTGATCACCACGCCTTTTTCCGCCTACAGTTTCCACCCGGTTGAATCGTTTCTGCTCGGCAGTGTGATGCCACTGGCGCTGATTTTTCATGCCTTCAGCCCGTGGGCTTTGCTGGGTCTGACCGTGATGAGTCTCCTGCTCAATGTCGCCGGCCACCTGCCGCACGAGCACATCCGCAACGGTTTTGGTTTATTGCGTCCGCACAGCGCGTATCACAACCGGCATCATCGCGAATTTCATACCCACTACGCGTTTTCACTGGTGTGGCTGGATCGTTGGTTCGGCGGAACGAAGTCTGAAAAATAGCAATGCTTAAGCCGTTCACAAACGTTTACATCAATGCCACTGGCGCGTTTTATCCCGGGGCACCCGTGGACAACGCGCATATCGACGACTACATCGCGCCGCTGAATCCGGGGTCGCAGCGGTTGAAGCGCCGCATACTTGCCGAGAACGGCATCCAGCAGCGTTAATATTCCATTGGTACCGACGGTCGCACACGCTACAGCGCCGCGCAGATGGCGGCATCAGCCATACAAACCTGCCTTGCGCAGGCTGGCGTGTCGCTGAGCGATATCGATTTGTTGTGTACCGGCACATCGGGGGGCGACGCCACGCTGCCCGGGTTCGCCAACATGCTGCAGGGCGAACTGTCGGCCCCGCCGATGATGACCAGCAGCCACAGCGGCGTCTGTGCCGCAGGGCTGGCTGCTTTGCAGCACGCGGCCATGGCGCTGGATGGCGGCAGATCGACACGCGCGCTGGTCGCCACCAGTGAAGTGCCGTCGCGGCTGTTCAAGCGCTCGCGCTTTGCCAGCCGTGGTTACGATATTGATTTTGACGCCCATTTTCTGCGCTGGATGTTGTCGGATGCGGCGGGGGCATGGCTGGTGGAGGCCGCGCCACGCGGAAATCGGCCACTCAAGCTGATCAACCTCCATCTGCGTTCATTCAGCGGTGATTATCCGGTGTGCATGCAGGTGGGGTTGTCCGCCACCACCGAAGTTGACGGAAGCCAGTCCTATCTGGATTACCCGTCGTTTGCAGAGGCCGAACAAGCAAGCGCCTATGCGTTACGCCAGAACATCCGGTTGCTGCCCAACCTGTTTGATGTGGCAATTCACGAGTATGTAAGGCTGGTGCAGGCCGGCTGGAATGCAGACGGACGCATCGATTACTTTCTGTGCCACTACTCATCGCAGCGCTTTGCCGGTGTGGTGCGCGAACTGCTGGACAAGGCAGGCTTATCGATTCCCGATGATCGCTGGTTCAACAATTTGCAATCACGCGGTAATACGGGGGCGTCGTCGATATTTGTCATGCTGGATGACTTTATGCAAACGCATGACGTAAAGCCGGGCGAACGCATTTTCTGTTTTGTGCCGGAATCCGGGCGCTTCACGGTCGGCTACCTGTTGTTTGAAGTGCAGGCGCCCGTGGCAATCAGTCCAAGAATGATACCGGCAACGTATACGGTTCCGCCGCCGCATGACCCGGCGGGCGCCAGCCACCCCGCCATGCAAAGGCTCCTGCGTGATCTCGCCGAGGTGTGGCACGACTATCGCTCAAGGGCATGGCGTACGCCATTGGTTACGCGTATTACACGCGGTGGCCTTGAACGCACCCACATGCTGCGCTGGATGGAAGACTGGATTCCGCAGGTCCAGCAAGGCAGCGTATGGATGCGAAAGGCGGCAGCCAATCTGAGCGAACCCTACGCAAGACTGCGTGATCTGATTCTGCTGCATGCCAAGGATGAGCAGTTTGATTTCCGCATTCTGTTCGATGACTACAAACGCCTGGGTGGCCAAGTGGTGGCGATTGAAGACTTGCGCCGCAATCCCGGCGGCGAGGCGCTCAATGCCTACCTGCATGCGCGTGCCGCTGGCGCAAACCCGCAAGGCTTGCTCGGTGCGGTTTATATCATTGAAGGCACCGGGCAGCGCATCGTTCCGGCGCTGTTGCCGGAAATCCGCCGCCAGCTTGCGTTGCCATTGGAGACCCCCCAGTTTCTGCAATATCATGGCGACAACGATGTGAATCATCTGGCACGCTGGTTACACTGCGTCGACATCGCGCTGGAAGCCGGCGGTGAGCCAGCGGCCACCGACATAGTGGCCACGGCGCGCACCGTCGCGCAGCTCTATTTGATGCAACTGGAGTCGGTGCTATGAGCCAGTCCCACCCGGGTGATTTTGAATCGATGACGCATGACCCGCGCGATCCCAACCCGTGGCTCGCGCTGTATCTGGATCAGAGCACGCCCATCGATGAAAAGGTCAAAAAGGCATGGCTGCGCGAATCCAGTTCCTGGAGCCGACAGTTCATTCTGCCCGTGGTGCGGCCTTTTGCGCGCGGCGCCATCGTTCTGCTGCAACTGATCAAGACAGTGATTCCCAACGCCTTCACGTCGTCATGGGCGCTGCACAGGTTGCTTGCCTGGGCGCTGCACACCTTTGTAAGGCCTGACGCAAACTGGTTGATTTTGCGGCATTTTCATATGGGCAGTGAAATTCTCGATTTCATTGCGCGTAATGTGCCGGGTACCAACGTGCCGTTGCGGCCTTTAAGGCCCGCCAATCTGGATCAATTGCGGGACCATCTTTTTCTGCAGCATGATCTGAATTTGTTTAATTTCGTGATCAACCTCAATCGTGAACTGCGTGCACAGCAGCGTGAAATCAAGCCGCCGCCGGCGCTCGATACGCAAGGTATCAGCGAGGGGCAATTCGGCATTGAGGCCATGCTTGGCCGTTGGCACAACTTCGTGGATTTACAAACTGCGATTGAACTGTTCACGCCGGTCTACCAGCTTTTTCTGACCGACAACGATTTCTAGCGTGCCACCAACTCCCTGCAACTGGACGAGACGATAGCCATCTACGTCGCGCGCATACTGCAGCAGCCGCACAACCTGGTGTTGCTCAACAACAAGCACCCGCTGGTGCCTGAGTCGACGCTGCGCGCCGGACATCGCCTGGTATTGCATGGGTTGGCGTCGGAAATGTTGTACGAATTGCTGGTGCGCACCAAGCGGGCGCAAGCGGTGCCCACTGCTTCGCAATAACTGCGTTACCATGCAGCCTGAGATTTTTGCCGCTCAATCCCGAACTCAATAACCGGAGAAGAATTATGACCACTCACAACAAAGTAGCCATTATTACCGGCGGTGGCACTGGCATCGGCAAAGCCACCGCACTCGCCTTCGTCAAGGATGGCTATCGTGTGGCGATCAGCGGCCGGCGCGCGGAGCCGCTCGACGAAACCATCAAGGAAGCGGGCGTTGACAGCTCGCGCATGATAGGCGTGCCCACCGATGTGGGCGACCCCGCCGCCGTCAAGAACCTGTTTACCAAAACCATGGCGGCCTTTGGCCGTGTGGATGTGCTGTTCAACAACGCCGGCACCAACGCGCCAGGTGTGCTGTTTGAAGAACTGCCGTGGGAAAAATGGAAAGCGGTGGTCGATGCCAATCTTAACGGCATGTTTCTCTGCTCGCAGGAAGCCTACAAGATCATGAAGGATCAAAAGCCGATGGGAGGCCGCATCATCA
>SYEN01000464.1 GCA_005800795.1 Burkholderiales bacterium
CGTATGCCTACTACAGCGATCTTGAGGCTATGGCGCGCGAGGCCGACTGCCTCGTGGTCGCCTGCGCCATGACGCCCGCGACGCGCAATCTGATCGATGCGCGCATTCTTGCGGCTCTGGGCGCCGCCGGTTACCTCGTCAACATTTCACGCGGCACGATAGTCGATGAATCCGCGCTGGTGAGTGCGCTCGCAGGCCAACAGATTGCCGGTGCGGCACTCGATGTGTTTGCCAACGAACCGCACGTGCCCGCTGAACTCTTACACATGGACAACGTGGTGCTCGCGCCGCACATGGGCACCTCCACGCGTGAAGTGCGCGAGGGGCGTGGCGCGATGCTGCTGCATGATGTGCGGGCCCATTTTGCTGGCGAAGCGTTGCGCTACGCTGTTTCGGCTTAAATAGTTAAGTATGTGTTTTTATTGATGTTTTCAACGAACCGAATTGTCTTTTCCTAAAGCCCAAGAAACACCTACCCTGTCGTTCCCGCGAAGGCGGGAACCCATAACACACGTGCCACTGGCATCCACGTATGGATTCCCGCCTACGCAGGAATGACAGTGATACTCTTTCATCCTCCCGAAGGTTCGACATGTCTCAAACGCCGCAAACCCCAACCAATACCACCACAACCCAAGGCTCCATCGACGCCCACGCCCACTGGTCGCCGCAACCCTATTTTCAGTACGCCGAATCACTGGGCGGCAAAACGTCCAACGGTGTGCCCAGCCCGTTGATGTATGACCTCGAAGCACGCATCAAATGGATGGATTCACGCAACGTCAAAATGCATGTGCTGAGTCTCTCAGGCGGCATGCCGTGGCAATGGGCTCCGCTCGACGCGGCGGACAAGCTCGCGCGCATCGTCAACGATGCCGCCGTCGAGGCGCACCAGAATTTCCCTGATCGTTTTATCGCCGCCACCGCCATCCCCATGCGCGACCCCAAAGCCGCGCTGCGTGAAATGGATCGCATGGCCGGCAAGCCCGGCATCTGCGCCATGCACTTGCCCAATTCTGTCGAAGGCATCGACTACCTGTTCACGCCCGCCTACGAACCCATCGTCGCCCAGTGTGAAGCACTCGGTCTGCCGTTGCTGTTTCACCCGCTCGACGGCGAGGCCAATCACTATGCCGGCACGGAGCGTCTCGCCGGCCCCAATTTTATTTACAACACACTGGGCTTTCCGTTCGAAACCGCCACCCTCGCCGTCAAATTCATCTACAGCGGCTACCTCGACAAATACCCCAAGCTCGACATCGTGTTGCCGCATTCTGGCGGTTGCTTTCCGTACATCGCGGGCCGCCTCGAACACAGCATCAAAAAAGGCGCTGTCGAAGCCGCATCGAATCTGAAAAGCTCCATGCGCGATTACATCCGGCGCTTCCACTACGACACCCTCGCTTACTACCCCGAAACTCTGCGCTTCATGATCGAACTCGTCGGCGCGGATCGCGTGGTCATCGGCACTGACAACTACGCCAAAATGGACGTGGAATACCCGAATGCGCTGGTGGAATCGCTGAATCTGCCGGCGGCGGATTTGCAGAAGATTCTTTATGGGAATGCAGCGCGGTTGATGCGGGTGTAAACCGCAACGGATCCACATCCGCTGGCTCACCGCCGATCACCCGGCCGGCGTTCAGCTCTCCGCTTATGATCCGCACGATGGGTGCATCGTGGCACCCATGGGCATACTTAATAAAAATATCAATAAAATCAATTACTTATACAATACAGTATTCCGATGCACGGCAAACCATGAACAGCGCAATACGCCTAATCACCTGCAAACCGCCACCGCCAGCGCTATAGCGCCAGTGGATTAGTCCGCGCCCGTGCAATTTTTTCCTGATGCGAACCCGGCAGCAGGGCTTCTACTTCAAACGTCGCAGGCACGTATTCGTTCCACTGATTCACCAGCTTGTGCACGGTTTCATGCGCGTCGACATCGAATATCACCACCGCGCCTCGCCCCAGCTTGGTGTAGACGTGTTTGGCGATGCCCTTGGCGGTCAAGTCGTTGATCCAGTCCCACCACTTGATTTGCACGTCGCGCATACCGGACGGCCGTTCCGCCCGTGGCGTGCTGATCACCAAGAAATGCATGCTGCCTCCTGTGTTTCGTCGCTTGAATTAATCCAGCCGGGCGCCGCTGTCTTTTACCAGCTTTGACCATTTGCCGAGTTCTGACGCGAGAAAATCGCGAAATTCCGGCGGGCGCAACAAATCGATCTCAAGTGCCTGTGCCTGCAACAGATCGACGAACTCCTTACCTTGCGCAATTTTTGCCACGTCACCATGAATTTTTGAAATCACGCTGGCGGGCGTACGCGCGGGCGCGATCAGGCCGTTCCACGCCGACACATCGTAATCGCGCAGGCCACCTTCGGCTACGGTCGCCACGTCCGGCAATACCGATGAGCGCCTGGCACTGGTGATCGCCAGGGCCTTTAACTTGCCCGCCTTTACATTGCCGAGCACCGACGCCACCGCCGGGCACGCCAGCGGAATTTGATTGCCGAGCACATCGGTCATCATTTGCGCAACACCCTTGTACGGAATGTGTGCGAGATTGATCCCGGCGCGCGACTTCAACAACTCCACCGCCAGGTGCGTAATGCTGCCGTTGCCGCCGGAGCCATACTGGATGGCGCCGGGGCGGGCCTGCGCCAGCGCAATCAGTTCCGGTACATTGTTGGCGGCAAACCCCGGATGCGACACGATCGCCAGCGGCGCCAGCGCCACGCGCACGATGGCACTAAAGTCACGCTGCGTGTCGAACGGCACATCCTTGTATAGACTCGGATTGATCGCCTGATTAATCCCCGCCATCAACAGCGTATGGCCGTCTGGTAGCGCCTTTGCCACGGCGGCGGCGCCGATGACACCGCCCGCGCCGCCCTGATTTTCCACCACCACGCCCTGCCCCCACACCTCGGCCAGACGCGAACCCACATGGCGCGCCACGATATCGGCGGCGGTGCCGGTGGAAAACGGTACGATGACGCGCACCGGCCGCTGCGGAAAACCTTGCGCGCCCACTGGGGCGGACCACATCACGCCGGAAACCGCAACACCAACTGCTGCGAGGGTAAGTCGCCTCATTTCACGTGCTCCCGCGTCAGCCGCACCAGCACGTCCTCGACCACCTGGTCGCAAATACCCTCAAGCCGTTCGGCGGAAATGAATTCCGGATTGCCTTTCACCATGACACAGATGGATTCCGGCACGTTTTGCGAGCGCATGATGACTTTCGCCAGTTTTTCAAATTGCTCCGTGACCACCACCGTGGCGGGCATACCACGCTTCACCAGCTGCGCTGTGTCGTGGACACTCCACGACGTGCACGAGCCTCAATTCGCCATGCCGACGATCGCGGCATCGCACTCCGCCGCGACTTGCTCCAACACGCCTTCCGGCGGCGCACACGAGGTGGGTATCGAATAGGTTTGCATCGACTTTATGCCGTGCTTTTCGCTGAACACCTGCTCGATGCGCGCGCCCATGGCGTTAAAGCTGCTCCAGCCGTTGGTAAGAAAACCGATGCGCTTGCCCTGCAGCGCGCCGACCGCGGGGACATGAAGCTTTTTGTCGCGGTTCGGGCTGACGGGATCAAGATACTCGGTGACCTGCGTATCCGGGCTACTCATGCGCGTTCCTCCTTCACTCATTGGACACTGATTCGATTTCCGCCATGCTGTAAACGCTGGTGCCGAAATTCGGCACGTAAGTCACATGGTAAGCCTCCGGCCCACCGGCCACGATGATGATAATGGACTCGGCGTTCTGGCACAGCAGACACAGTGCGTCGTCGGGATAGTCGGTGTAAATCGGCTTGGACAACTGTGCTGCGCGCGGCATGCGGCTGCGCGGGATTTTGGTACGCTCAAACAACTCATGCTTCACGCGCTGCTTGCTCCACCCCGCATCCGCGAACAACTTCGCGTGCCCCGGACTGAAAATCACCAGCGGATTGCCCAGTGCGCGCAGGTAACCGTTGTTGCCAAAACAAGCCATGCCATCGGCGACCATGGTCACCACGTCCTGCGGATCGTGACAGGCAGCGTAGATATTCTGCGTGCCTTGCCCGGCAATCGCGGTGACCGTACTCTGCCCGCGCGTGTAACCGTTGTCCCTGTGAAACGGCTCCCACGGGCTGTGCTCTTCGGCCTCGGCAAAACAGAAACTGAGTTTTCCGGGCATACCGTGTATCGCCTTATCCACATCGCCCGGCGGACAGCCGCCGATATTCAGCAGGCACAACCTGACCGCGCGGCCGATGGTCGCATTCGCGCGCCAGCCGGGGCCCAGACAACCGCGTCCGCTGTTGATCTCCAGCGCCTTGCGTATGGGGCCATTGACCACCAGCACCGGGCTCACGGGATTGGTCGTGGTCTGCACACCCAGCAAATTAAATTTGGCCTGGGTGATGGCCCGCATTGCCGCCACCACCACGGGGAAATATTCCGGCAGGCAACCCGCCATCACCGCGTTGATCGCCACTTTTTCCGCTGTGGCCGGGCCACCTTCAGGCGGCACCATGGCAATCAGATCCTGCGCTTGCAGTTGCGCCGCAGCCAGCATCGCGCGCACCGCCGGCTCGGTGGGTGGAATCACCGGCAAGCCGTCGGTGAAACCGCGTTCGTACATATCGCTGAACACCGCACCAAAATCACCGGCCACTGAAAACCGGGACGAAGCCAACGCACTCATCGCAAGTCACTCATGGTTCATCGTTCCGCATGTGAAATCTTCTGCCTCAATTGTAGGACAATTTCTTTGCAGACGCGCCCCGGCGCGATACAGTAGGCGCTTCCGCATAGATCTCAAGGGAGTCCCGGATTGGAAACCGACGTCCTGCTGCCCACCGAAGCAACCCGCCAGTGGCTGTTCAATCTGTGGCGCGCGGCCGGCAGCAATGAACAGGAAGCCCGGCTCACCGCCGATCATCTGGTCGGCGCCAATCTTGCCGGTCATGATTCGCACGGCGTGGGCATGGTGGCACCGTATGTGCGCTCCTTGCAGGCCAACGAACTTCAATTAAATCAAATACTTTCCATAGTCACTGACACCGGGTCGCTGCTGGTGGTGGACGGCAATCGCGGCATCGGGCAGTCGATGGCGTACCAGACCATGCAGTTGGCGATTACGCGCGCGAAGCAAAACGGCGTGGTGATCGTGGGCCTTAAGAACACGCATCACATCGGCCGCGTCGGGCATTGGGCGGAGATGGCGATTGCGGCGAACCTTGCGTCGATCCACTTCACCAACGTGGTAAGCCGCCCCATTGTCGCGCCGCATGGCGGGCGTCAGGGGCGCTTGGGCACCAATCCGCTCACTGTCGGCCTGCCGCGCCGCGACGGGCCGCCGATTCTGCTGGATTTCGCCTCCAGCGCCGTCGCGGTGGGCAAGATACGCGTCGCCTACAACAAAAAAGGCGCCGCACCCGTCGGCACGCTGATCGATCATGAAGGCAATGCCACCACCAACCCGGCGGTGATGTACGAGGAGCCGATGGGCGCGCTGCTCACCGCCGCCGGCCACAAGGGGTACGCGCTGTCGATGGTGTGTGACTTGCTCGGCAGCGCGCTGTTCGGCGGCACCACGGCGCAGCCCAGTCACCTGCGCCCGCCCGCGACGTATAACAACATGCTCGCCATCGTGTTCGACCCCGCGCGTTTCGGCGCGGGCGAACATTTCGAGCAGGAATCGCAGGCGTTTATCGACCACGTGCAATCAGCCAAACGCAGCAATGCCAACGCGCCGATAGAAATTCCCGGTGACGCCGAACGGCGCTTTCGCGTACAGCGAACGCAGGCGATGCCGGTGGATACCGGTACGCTGCGGACCATGGACGATGCGGCAGGGATGATAAATGCGCTACGGGGTTCGGCATTGCCGCCGGCTTCTTCGTTGGCGGGCTGACTGCGGCGAACAGTAACCGGTGAACCGCTAACAGGAAAACCCGCATGATGGCGGTACGCCTTGTAACTATCTGTTTTAATTGATATTTTTTTGGACAACGAATGAGCCACGAAGCCTCACACGACAACCCCTACACCCGCGGCATCGCACAGTTCGTATCAGGCCTGACCTACGACGCGATCCCCGCCGAGGTAAAGACGCGCATCAAGCTGCTGATGCTCGATGCTCTCGGTTGCGCGCTGTATGGCGCCGATCTGACATGGAGCAGGATGCTGCAGGACACGCTGGTGCGCGTGGATGGTTCGCGCACCTGCACGGTGTGGGGCACGAATTTGAAACTTTCCGCGCCGCACGCTGCGCTCATCAATGGAACGCAGGTGCAGGGCTTTGAACTCGATGATGTGCATCGCGCCGGCGTGCTGCACGTGGGTGCGGTGGTGCTGCCCTCGCTGATTTCGATCACTGAGATCAAGCCGGGCATGAGCGGCAGGGAGTTCATCACTGCGGCGGTGGCGGGTTACGAAATCGGCCCGCGCGTGGGGCTGTGCATGCGGCCCGATCACGTCGCGCAGGGCTGGCATTCGGGCGCAACCCTGGGCGTGTTTTCGTCTGCTGCTGGCGCTGCACGCGCGCTCAAACTCGACGTGGATAAAACCGTGCACGCACTGGGCGTGGCCGGCACGCAAGCGGCGGGCTTGATGGCCGCGCAGTACGGCGCCATGGTCAAGCGCATGCATGCGGGCCGCGCCTCGCAATCCGGCTTGTATGGCGCGCTGTTCGCTGAAAGCGGCTTCACCGGCATCGTCAATGTGCTGGAATCCGAATACGGCGGTTTTTGCACCACCTTTTCCCGCTCGCAGGATCGCTTTGATTTGACAGAACTCACCGCGGGCTTCGGCACGGTGTGGCAAACCATGGGCGTGGCGCTGAAGTTTTATTCGTGCGTGGGCAGCAATCACACCACGCTCGACGCCATCCGCGAGATGCAGGCAGAGAAGCCCTTCGCGGCGAAAGACGTGAGGCGCATTGACGTGTACGGCTCACAAGTCACCATGGATCACGTCGGCTGGAAATACGTGCCGCAGGGGCTGACCTCGGCGCAACTCAATCTGCCGTACTGCATTGCAACGTGGCTGTTGGATGGCGACTGTTTCGTCGACCAATTCACCGAAGACAAAGTCGCCGACCCTGCGCGCATGAAGCTCGCCGACATGGTGCACGTGCATCACGACAGCGCGATTACAAAGCTCGGCGCGAAAATGCGGCATAAGGTGCGCGTGGAAGTGGCGTTTAACGACGGCACGCGCATGGAACGCACCGTCGAATCTGCGCGCGGCAGTGAATACCAGTTCGCCTCAGAGACCGAGATTGTCGGCAAGTTTGAAAAGCTGGCCATCAAGGCATTGCCGAAAACGCAGGTTGAACAACTGCGTGATGCAATGCTGGAATTGGACAAGCTGGACGATGCAGCGACAATTGCGCACTGTCTCGGTCAGCGATAGAAATTTTTATGTATTTAAATCAATAGGTTAAGATATGAACCCGCCCTCCAAATCCGCCGTCTTCGAGTTCACCCCCACCGGCCCATTGCGCTGCGGCCTAAATATGAGCAACTTTTTGCTGACCGGTCGCGATGCCGCAGGCGCGCCCATCGGGGTCGCTCCCGACATCGGACGCGAATTGGCGAAACGCCTCGGTGTCGAAGCGGTGATGGTGCCTTATGCCGGCCCCGGCCTGCTGGCCGACGACGCAGGCAAGAATTTGTGGGACGTAGCGTTTCTGGGCGCGGAGCCGCAGCGCGCGAACGTGATCGACTTCACCACCGCGTACTGCGAAATCGAAGCCACCTATCTGTTGCCGGCCGGTTCGCCGCTGAAAACCATCGCGGCAGTGGATGCCAAAGGTGTGCGCATTGCCGTACCGGAGCGCAGTGCCTACGAGTTGTGGCTCACGCGCAATATCAAGAATGCCGAGCTAATCCGTTTCAAGGGGGGCGATGAAACCTTCAAACGCTTCGTCGAGGACCAGTACGACGCGCTGGCCGGCCTGCGTCCGCGCCTGATCGAAGATCACGCCCGCTTGCCCGGCTCAATACTGCTGAACGGCAACTTCACTGCCGTGCAGCAGGCGGCGGGCACGCCCAAGGGCCGCGCCGCCGCGTTCGTCTACTTGCGCGAGTTCATCGAAGACATCAAGGCAAGCGGTCTGGTGGCGCAGGCGATCAGCCGCAATCAGGTGCGCGGCCTGACGGTGGCGGCAGCGGCGTAAGCGCGCCTGACACGGCGTCTATCACTCCTCCAGGGCGGCAAGCTCACTCAGCGACAGCGGTTTCAATGGCGCCCGCACCTTGAACACCCCTGTTTCCTGCATGCTCTTGCCGCGCGCAGCGGCCAAAATTTCGGCTGCGGCCAGCCCGCACAGGCGCCCCTGACACGGCCCCATGCCGCAGCGGGTGAACGCCTTGACCTGATTCGGCCCCATCGCGCCCAACACCACCGCGTCGCGTATCTGCTTCGCGGTGACGGATTCACAGCGGCACACCACGACATCGTCAGCCGGATTCAGCAGACTCGCGCGCGGGGCGAACAACGCATCTAGAAACCGTCTCGCCGCTAGATGACGCCAAAGATGGGCGAAGTGAGGTGCAGCGAGTTCATCACGCTGCGCTGGCGTCAATTTGCCCAATGCGCGTGCGGCTTCCAGCGCAGCGATGTGCCCCTGCAACAGCGAAGCCTCCGCACCAACGATGCCGGTGCAATCGCCCGCTGCCGCATAGCTTTCAATGCTGGTGTTGCCCCAACTATCAAGGTTCGGCACAAAGCAACGTTGCAATACATTCCAGTGGTGTTCGGCGCCCAGCGCGCGGGTAGCGTGCGTGTGCGGAATCACGCCTTGATGCAACAGCAGCAACGCCGCGGGCGCCTCGCGCCAATCACCCTTCACACAATAGCGCACCGATTGCACACAGCCCTCGCCGCGCGCTTCAAGGGCTTCGACATGGTTCACCACCAGCACGCCCGCCGCACGCACGCAGCGCTGCAGAGTAAGCCCGCGCTTGAGATACGCTACGTGCCCCAGCGCACCGCCGATATGCCGCAGCGCGCGCATACGGTTGCTGCCCGGCGTGGTGTCGAGGATGCCCGCGATGCGCCCGCCGGCCTCGATCACCTGCGCAGCATACAACCACAACAGTGGCCCGCTACCTGCCAGCCATGTTTCAGCAGGTGGTTTGTAAGTAATTGTTTTTAAACGAATTTGTGCAGCACCCACCGTCATCACACCCGGCAGTGTCCAGCCCGGAATCGGCACGGCACGTTCGATCGCACCCGCCGCGATAATGACGCGCCGGGCAGTGATAACCCGTGCGCGCGCGCCGTCAGTGACGTAAACCTTTCCATCCGCCTGCATTTGCCACGCTTGCGTGCCGGGTTGATAGCGCGAACCGCTCGCTCGAAATTCCGCCACCAGCGCAACACCGCGCTCGTCATCTGCCCGGGACACACTCTCTGCCTTAAACGCACGCGATTCCATCGCGCGGTGAATTTGCCCGCCCGGCGCGACTTGCTCATCCATCAACGTAACATCCACTCCCCGCTTTGCAGCAGTCGAAGCGGCCGCCAGACCCGCCGGCCCCGCGCCGATCACCAGCAAGTCGCACGACACACTCATTTCCAAACCTCCACTGCAGTCTGCCGTTCGATGCGCATGCCCTCGCGCACGGGCACCATGCAGGCCTGACGCGACGGCACGCCGTCAATGACCATCAGGCATTCAAAGCACACGCCCATCATGCAGTACGGCGCGCGCGGCTCACCGGTCACCGGTGACACACGCGTGTGCGTGAGGCCTGCTGCAAGCGCCGCGCCTGCGGCAGATTCCCCGGCTGGCACGCTGATGGCCTTGCCTTCCACGTTAACCGTAACGTTGCTCATTTCAGCCGGCGTCCGTGAAATGCATCAATCATCGGTGTGAATTTTCCGTTGTGAATCGCCTCCGCCAAATCGTTCGCATGCACCGCCGCCAGCGTCACACCCGAGTGGCAGGTGGCGATAAACGCGCCGGGATATTGCCCGCTTTGCTCATACACCGGGCACTTGTCGCGCGTGAGGGTGCGCACGCCCGCCCAGGTGCGCACGATGCGCACGCCCGCCAGCGCCGGAAACACACTCAGCGCGCGCTTCACCATCGCCGCGCCCGCCTGCGGCGTGGTGGATAAATCAAAGCCCACGCTCTCGGTCGTGGTGCCGATCAACACCGTGCCCTCAGTGGATTGCCGCACGCCATTGGCGGGCAGTATCCCCATGGGGGCCACGCGTTCAGTCACCACTATCTGTCCGCGCTCGGCGATGATTTCCACGTCGAAACCCAGCGCTTTTTCCAGCGGCATGCTGCCATGGCCCGCCGCCAACACCACCTTCGGCGTGGAAATCACGCCACCTGCGGTGACGACCTCGAAACGTCCGTCCACCGGCTTAATGGCCGTCACGGGACTATCCGCGCGGTACTGCGCACCCCGTTTCGTCATACCGGCATGCAGCGCGCGCAGCAAATACAGCGGACTGCAGGTGCCATCGTGCGGGCCATAGGAGGCGCCTGTCACGTCGCCGCCCAGTTTCGCACGCGGCATCAATTGCCGCAGCTCGCCGCGGTCAACCATGCGCGCTTCGTACGGGTCTTCCGCGGCCTGCCCGCGCATGCGCTGCATGGTCTCCGAGCGCTTGTTGTACTCGGCCTCCGACAGGCAGTAATTCACGCCGCCGGATTTGACATATTGCGTATTCACGCCGGTTTCATCCGTCAATTCATCGGCAAATTGCTGCCACAGGTCGCACGCGCGGCGCGTCCAGAACCCATACGCGGCCATGCCGTCGCCCTTGCTGTGCAGCCACACCAGGCCAAAGTTGACACGTGAAGAACGTATCGACGAATCGCCGCCATCCAGCACCAGCGGCTTCTCACCACGTTTGGCCAGCCCGTATGCAATCGCCGAACCGACCACGCCGCCGCCAATCACCACGCATTCCGCGGTTTCACTCACGCTGGCACTCCGTTGTTGGTTAAACTGCCTTCCATGAACCTGCGCCACATCGAAGCCTTCAAGGCCGTGATCGAAAACGGCACAGTACAGCGCGCCGCCGAAGTCATGCATGTTTCGCAACCCGCCGTGACCAAGCTCTTGCAGGCGTTCGAACGCAGCGCGGGCTTTCGTGTGTTCGATCGCGTGCAGGGGCGGCTGGTGCCCACGACGGAAGCACTCGTGCTGCACCGTGACGTCGAGCGTGTGTACGCCGGTGTCGACGAAATCCGCCGCGCGGCAGCCGAAATTCGCTCGGTGAAACGCGGCTCGCTGGTGGTAGGCGCCATGCCCGCGCTGGCTGCGGGCTTCGCACAACGTGTGGCAAGCGCGTTTCTCGCAGCCCGCCCCGGTGTCACGCTCGAGCTGCGCGCTTCACAACGCGTGCGCCTGGTCGATGGCGTCGCCAGCGGGCAAGTCGACATTGCGCTTCTCAACGCCACGCATGAACATCCGCAAGTCGACACTGAACTGCTGTCGCGTGCGCATGCCGTGTGCCTGCTGCCGCCTGTGCACGCCCTCTCCCGCAGGAAAGTCATTCGCGCCGCCGATCTCAAAGGCGTGCCGTTTGTGTCATGGAGTGAGGGCACGGTCACGCGGTTGAAGGTGGATGCCCTCTTCGCGCAGGCAGGCGTTTCGCGCGCGCCGGGGCACAGCGCTTCCACCGCACCGGCGATCTGCGCGTTTGTGGCACATGGCCTTGGCGTGACGCTCGCGCATCCGTTGTATGTAGGTGTCGCCGCCGGCGCAGTTGCCGTGCGCCCCTTCACACCAGCGCTGGACCTGGACGTGATGCTGGCATACGCCAAGCGCCCGGTGCGTTCGCCGCTGGTTACCGCATTCGTCGAGGAAGCACGCCGGCAAGCCAAAATGATCGAATCCGATTTCAAAAAATAATTAATTAAATCAAATACTTATAATCATCACTCAATAGCATCTAACAACCCTCTGGTGCTTCCGCTATTGAGCGCGGTAACACTTGCCAACACCGCCTGTTGCCGGGCGTCACTCAGTGTACCGCGCGTTACTGTCAGAAATTTTTCCTGCAGCTCGGGCGCCGTCAAGGGGCGCGACGGCTCACCGCGCGGCGTGGTGATGGGCGATTCGTAAGCGCGATTCGCCACTTGCACCACCACTCGCGCCAGCGTCTCAGCGGGGAAGCGGGCGTCCAGCGCGCTGTCTTTCACCAGCGTCACCTTGCGTGCAAACGCGCTGATGGCCGCGCGATTTTCTACATTCAGACACCGCGCTTCCACGGGCGTCAGCGCCTCTGCACCGAGCACGGCCGTCACACCGAGACAATAGGGGATGCTGTACTGCACATCCACTAGGTTGGCCGGCTCCACCTTGTTACCCAGTTGCAGCGCCCAGCCGAAGGTGTGCACATGAACCGACTGCACGTCATCTGGCTGCAGCGCGTGCGCGCGCATTAAATCAACAAAGGCATCCACCGGCGCGTGGTTGTAGCGGCAACACGAATACGGCTTGAAATAAGTGTCTAGAATTTTTTGCGGGTACGATTCGGCGCCAAGTCCGTGCAGCAGCGGAGCACGGGCAAACTGGGTTTCGTGGTCGAGGATATCCAGCGGCCCGGTCAGCCCGGCCTCCGCCAGCAGCACCGCCAGCACGCCATTTGCGGCGCTCCATGCGATGCCCTCTTTCACGTCGTTACCCGTCTGTTTGGAATAGCCCGAACTGCCATTCGCCTCCTGATTCGGTGCGGTGACTCCGGCTATGGCAAACGCCTGCGCCAGTTGTTGCGGCGTGGTGCCGCGCAAGCGGCCAAACGCCGCTGCCGCCGCGTAACCCGCCCAACGGCCCGACTGGCGGCTGGGCGACGTGGGCGGTTTCGCTGCGTCGCGTGCGTGCGCTACACGCACGCCGATTTCGTAACCGGCAGTGATCGCAGCGAAGAGGTCTTCCGACGTGGTGCCGGGCGAGGCGCCTGCCAGGGCAGCGGGAATCACGGCCGCGCCCGGGTGCCCGCGCGCCGCGCGATTGCCGTCATCCAGGTCCAGCACCGATGCCGCCGCGCTGTTGCAAAAAACCGCACCGGGAGCCGTCAAACGAGCGCCGGAAAACCATACGGCCGCATCGCCTGTACCGAAAGCGCTGCGCGCAACTTCGCGCAGGCCAGCAACCGCAGGCGCCGCATGCCCGGCCGCGGCGCTTCCCAGCACGTCGAGCACGCAGGAGGCCGCCATGCTGCGCACGTCCGGCAGCAAACGCGCCGCATCAAATTCGCGCAAGTACTGCGCAAAGGTCAGTGTAGCCGACGTACCACGCATCACTCGGCCTTGATGCCTGCGCGCTTTACCACGTCTGACCACTTGAGATTTTCGCGCTGAATAAAGGCCGCGAACCGCGCCACTGAAATGGGCGTGGCCTCGTAACCGCGAACGTTCAGTGCGTCGCGCACCGCGGGGTCGGCAAGACCTTTCACCATCTCGGCGTTGAGCAGTGTGACACGCGCCTTGTCCACCCCCGAAGGTGCAACCACGCCACCCCACACGGTGACTTCATAGCCCGGCACGCCAGACTCCGCGATAGTGGGAATTTCCAGGTACACGGGCGAGCGCCGCACGGTGGTGACGCCCAGTCCGCGCACGCGTCCCGACTTCACGTGCTGCCCAATGGAGCTCAGGTTATTCAGCATCAGATGAATTTGCCCGGCTATCAACTCCGTGTTGGCCTGCGGTGTGCTCTTGAACGGCACATGGGTCATTCGCGTATCCGTCATCTGGCAAAACAGTTCCGCCGCCGCGTGCA
>SYEN01000465.1 GCA_005800795.1 Burkholderiales bacterium
GTGCCAAGCTACGCACTCATCATCCGCGAATACTTTTCGCCCAACGTGGTCGGCACGCGCGTGGGGACGGTTCTGATGTGCACGCTGCTCGGCATGGCGTTGGGCGGCTGGATGTGCGGCGCCATCTTCGACTGGACGGGTTCGTATCGAGCAGCGTTTCTTAACGGGACGGCGTGGAATCTGCTCAATGTCTGCATCGTGCTGTTTTTGCTGTGGCGTGCGCGGGGCGGTGGGTCAAGAGGCTCACACGATGCCGCTCGAGCGGCCACTCAGAGGCCACAACAAGCATTTTAAAAATACGTAAATAAATCAATTAGTTACGATAATAGCGCCATTTTCTGCCTTTTGAACGCCAAGACTCCTTCAATCAATTTGTGAATAAATACCGTTTTATGTAACTTATTCACAATTTTCGATAGGTAAAAACCGGTAGTATTTGTGTAAGTATTGTGACAAGCTTTCTTTGACAGCCTGCCCACAGACACCCCACAAGCTAACCAGCGGTGAAAGGCCGTCGTGCTACGCCACCTATTGACCAGCAAGGAAATTCTCGAGAAAACGGGGATTTCTCGCGCCTCCTTGCACAACTACATCGCGCGCGGACTGCTGCCCAAACCCGCCACTGCCGCGTCCGCGGCCGGCAGCCCCGGCGTTCGGCACGCGGGTCAATTTGAGCCAACGGTAATCGACACCATCACTCGTATCCTGCAACTGAAACAAAGCGGCTTCAGCCTTGATGAAATCGGCTCGCAGCTGGCACCAAACGATGCGCCAACGCCCGCATCGTTGTCGATGGTGAATCTGGCCGACGCCTGCAACCGGAATGCGTTGAGACTTACCATCGAGCAGGGCCCTCACATGGCTTACCTGCTCAATCACCGCTTTGAGTTGCAATGGCTCAACGACGCTGCACGCGCGGGCATGCCCGGTCTTGGACAACCGCTGCCGTCGGACGCCACCGGCCGCAGTATCTTCAACTTGCTGCTGAATTCAGACGGCGAGCCGGACGCCGATCACACAGCCGCGCTGCGCATGAACCTAACACTGGCAAAAACCATGATGCCTTTTGCGGCGCCGCCACAGCCGCCCCATGCCTTACGGCCCGAGCGGAAGCGGCTATTCGAGCAGTACCGTGACGAACTCATGCTGGCCCCCAGCCTATCCGTCTCGCCAGGCAGCGTAATGCGGCTCGGCCTGCGTTTGGGCTCCAACGCGGACAACCCCGCGGACAGCGAATTCATCGTCCACGCGACGCGTTTTCGTGAAGGTATCTTTGTCATCCTGTCGCTCGGTGGGGGCGACCCGGCCGACGCCAGCGAGCTGCAGCGGCTGTTTGCAAGGCGCGATCTCGTGCTGCACGCTTTGTTGAACATACAACAGCCATTGCAGAGCGAAATCTCCGTGGTGGCGGCGCGGCTGCAGGATGCAGCGAAAATCTGCTCGGAACTGCCGTCTGGCGAATACTTTGAGCTGGTCACGCAAATGTGGACCCTGGTGGAAGAAGTCTTCAGAACGCACGGCGGTGCCTGTACGCGCAATGCCGACGACAGCATGGTGGCCTATTTCTTTCCACGGCTCGGCGCAGATTACCAGATGAACGCGGTGCGCTGCGCGCTGGCGCTGCAAACCGCCATGGCAAGGTTTTCAATGACCTGGCAACTGCGCAAACAGTGGGGCAACCAGCTGTATCTGAATATCGGCCTGAACGAAGCCGAGGAATGGATGGGCGCGCGATACGGTACATCCGGCAAGGAAATGATAGTCCTCGGCGATATCGTGAAACACGCCGGCCACCTGTCGGACATAGCGCAGTTTGGTCAGATCTGGGCCCCCAAGACCTTTATTGCAAAAATGCCACTTGCAAGCCGGGAGCGACTCGATTTCGGCATCAAACGGATCACCTCTGACGGCCAGCATGTGCTGGTGCAAACCCGCTACGCCACAGTCGACAGCCTGTTTGGCAACGACGCCAAACGCCTTGCTGCCTTGCGCGATATCGCCGGAATCGAATTAACCGAGATACTCGGGGTGCACGAGTAAGCCGCACACGCCACTACAACGCAGAGTGCAGTGACAACGGAACTCCCTTGTTCATGCTGGAGCGCAAGCGATAACAGAACTCACAACGATTCCGACGCACTGACAATGCGTACACTTGGCCGAGTCACCGTAGGTCGAGTGACCCCACCTACTTGCGCAACCCCGCCACTTTGGCCATACGCACAAACGTATCAATATCCGAACGGATGATCTTGTCGAATTCTTCCGGCGTGGAGCCGCCGGGGGCGAAGCTCATGGCTGCGAACTTATCTTTAATTTCCGGTGAATCGAGTACCGCGCGGAACGCCTTGGACAGTTGGTTCAATACCGCGCGTGGCGTGGCCGCGGGCGCCAGTACGCCGTACGATCCCGCACGTTCATAGTTGGGCAGTACCTCGGTGATTGCCGGCACATCGGGAATATGCGGCGAGCGCTGATTGGCCACGGCCAGGGCAAGGATGCGGCCTTCCTTGATGAAGGGCAGCGCCGGCCCCAGCGGCAGCAGGCTGAACTGGACGCGGCCCGCCGCGACCTCAATGGTGGCCTCGGCTGAGCTGCGAAACGCCACGTGGGTTGCGCGAAAATTGCCGGCGAAACGAAACATCTCGTTACTCATGTGAACGCCGCTGCCCGATCCGGATGAACTGTGCAGCAGAGGCTTGGGGGCAGCCTTGGCATGCGCGATCAGTTCTGCCACGGATTTCACGCCGAGCGTGGGCGGTACTGCAACCGCTTGTGTCGAACTGCCGATGCGCGTGACACCCGCGAAATCCTTGATCGGATCGTACGGCAGGTTGGTGTGTATCGCCGCGCCGATGGCGAACTGATTGGACAGCATCAGTACGGTGTAGCCGTCAGGAGTCGCCTTGGCGACGATGGACGCTGCCAGCGCGCCCCCCACGCCGGGTCGATTCTCGATCACCACCGGCTGGCGCCAGATTGCGCTCAGCTGGGGCGTCAGCAGGCGCGCGACAATGTCGTTTTGACTACCCGCGCCGACGGTGACGATACGCACGGGGCGCGA
>SYEN01000466.1 GCA_005800795.1 Burkholderiales bacterium
CAGGGTTGGCCTCGCAGGCAACGCTGATGCTCTACGACGGCTCACCTTTTGTGCGGCGCGGGCGCATTTTGTGGGATTACGCCGAGGTCGAAAAAATCACCATTTTTGGCACTGCCGCTAAATATATCGACGCCATCGCCAAACTCAATCTGGAACCGGCGGTTTCGCACAAACTGCCGCATCTAAAAGCACTGCTTTCCACCGGCTCGCCGCTCGCGCCCGAAGGCTTTGAGTATATTTATCGTAACGTCAAAAACGATCTGCATCTGGCGTCGATTTCCGGCGGCACCGATATCGTGTCTTGCTTTGCGCTGGGCAACCCGGCAGCACCGGTGTGGCGCGGTGAAATTCAGGCACCCGGCCTCGGGATGAAAGTGGAAGTTTTCGATGAAGAGGGCCGTTCGTTGCAACGCGAAAAAGGTGAACTGGTGTGCACCGCACCGTTTCCGTCGATGCCGCTGGGTTTTTGGAACGATGACGACGGTGCCAAATATCACGCCGCCTATTTCGACAAGTTTCCGAACGTGTGGTGCCACGGCGATTATCTCGAGTACACCGAACACGGCGGCCTCATTATTTATGGCCGCTCGGACGCGGTGCTAAACCCTGGCGGCGTACGCATCGGTACCGCCGAAATCTATAGGCAGGTTGAAAAACTCGAGGAAGTCGTCGAGAGCATCGCGATTGGCCAGGATTGGAATAATGACGTGCGTGTGGTGCTGTTTGTGCGCCTGGACGATTCGCTAACGCTCGACGAAGCGCTGGTCAATAAAATCAAGCAGCAAATCCGCGACAACACCACGCCGCGCCATGTGCCTGACAAGGTCTTGCAAGTAGCCGATATTCCGCGCACGCGCAGCGGCAAGATTGTCGAACTGGCGGTGCGCAATGTGGTGCATGGTCTGCCGGTCAAGAACCGCGAGGCACTGGCCAATCCCGAAGCACTGGAACTGTTTCACGGGCGGATCGAACTGGAAAGCTGAATTGCACTGCTTGGGGGATAACGTTGGATTAACATAAGTATCTGTTTTTATTGAATAATTTTTGCACGCGACTCGAATCAGCCGTGCTATGCTTGCAAGTGAAAGATTTGTTACAGTAAATCGTTGCGAGCCATCGACGCACTTCGGTGGTTGATACGAATTTCGTGCCCCACAAGAGTTTGAACGCTGCGCAATAAACTGATGCACGACAAAGCGTCTTCCAAGGAGAGTCAACATGCCTGAAACCACCGCCAAATCCAATACGCTGGGCAATATTGTTGCGCTATCCGCTGTCGTCGCCATTGCAGCAGTTGTCGGCATTGCAATGGACTACAACTCAGGCGCGGACGAATTCAGCAGGGTTGCAAAACGCGCGACCGTGCCTGTTGCCCCCTCCCCCGCCGAACCCTCTGCGGCCGCCCCTGGCGCGGCGACGGTGGCACTTAAAAAGGAAGTCACACAAACCACGACAGAGCAACCGGGCGCCACTGCGCAGACACTAACCGCTGCCGTGACATTGCCGCCAGCGGTCCGCCAAGTCGCGCAAGCACCGCAGCCTGCTCAGACCCAGGTACCATTTGATCCGGCCCCCGTGGGTACGCCGGCTGCCGGTGCCCCGGCGAATACCCCGCCGCCGAGCCTGTTGTCGTATCCACCCGCGGCCACACCAGCACCTGCCGCTTACCCCGCACCCGTCACACAGGCTCCCGCGTATCCTTCCCCACCACCGGGCAGCGCGGTACCAGTACCCAGCGCCGCACCGTCGCAGCCGCAAACTCCCTTTCCGCCAGCGTTGGTAACGCAGCAGCCCAATACACTACTGTGCGGCAATTGCGGCACGGTAGAAAATGTGGTCGTGCAATCCACAGCCGGTGATGCCAGCGGCTTGGGCGCGGTTATCGGCGGCGTTGCCGGTGGCTTGCTCGGCAATCAGGTCGGGCGCGGCTCCGGCCGTACGATCGCTACCATCGCGGGTGTCGCCGGTGGCGCGTAAGCAGGCCATCAGGTTGAACGGCGCACGAGTTCAGGCCGCCGTTTTGAAGTCGTGGTGCGTATGGAAGACGGCACGACGCGCGTGTTTCCCTACGATACTGAACCCGCTTTCCGTGCAGGTGAGCGCGTGCGCGTGGTGGAAGGCCGGCTGCAATACAACTAAGCGCGTGCGCAAATCGCACGATACCTAAGTATCTGATTTATTTATTTTTTATCTTCATCTGCCGCTGGCACTGCCGTCAGCCGTGGTGACGTTTCCGGCGTCTCCAGACTCACCCTTCCCAGCGCACCGCTGCGATAGTCGTTGAGCAAAGTTATCGCAGCCTTATCGAAGTCGAAGCCTGCTCCCTTGAGCCGGTAACCACGCCGCGCCGCCACCGCCTCCACCACGCTCGTGCCATCGTTGCCACTGTAGGCGACAAGGCCGTAGCGCGCGGCCAGCGTCTGCGGATATCGCGCCAGCAAAATATCGCCCAAATAAATCGCGGCTTCCGTTTCGTGGTACGCACGTACGCCAATGGTATGGCTGGCAGCCAGCATCAGCCCATCGCCTTCGTTGTCGATGCGCGGCCACATCAGCCCCGGCGTGTCGGTCAGGCTCATCTCAGGCGATAACTCGTAACGGGCCAATACCTTCGTCACCGCCGGCTCATCGCCTACTTTGGCCGCACGGCGTTTGAGCAAAGCGTTGATCAACGTGGACTTGCCCACGTTTGGCACGCCCATGATCATCATGCGCAACGGCTTGAAGCGATCGTTGCGATGCGGTGCCAGTTTTTTGGCGGCAGCCAGCACTTTGGGTGCTTCGCCCGGCTTCTTGCACGTCAACGCAATCGCGGTCACGTTTTTCTGGGCATTAAAATGGGCCAGCCATGCCATGGTTGCCGCCGAATCCGCCACATCCGCCTTGTTCAGAACCTTGAGGCACGGACGCTGCCGGTGCCGGCACAAGGTATCCACCAGCGGATTGGAACTCGCCATCGGACAGCGCGCATCCAGCACTTCAACAATGACATCATTGTCGGCCGTTGCCGCTTTGGCCTTGGTGACGGCCACCGCCATATGGCCGGGAAACCAATTAATGCTCATGACGGCACACGCACAAAACGGGGAACCATTCGACCATCCACCCTCACGGATTCGGCAAACATGGCGGCTGGCCGCACCCACAACCCGCGTTCACCGTACAGCGCGCGGTAAACCACCATGGGCTCCAGCGTCTCAGAATGCCGTGCCATGCCGGTGACTTCGTATTCATTGCCCTTATAGTGCCGGTAACGGCCCGGCTCAATTACAATCGCGCTCAAAATTAACCCTCGCAGGTCAGGCTATGCATTCGGTGTCACAATGTAGCCTGAATTTCTTCTGGATGCTCGTAGCGTGTTCGAAAATATTTTCAAAAAAGACAGCGCCACAGACCCCACACCCGTCCCGGCGACCGAGGCGGCCCCTGCCCTGTCGCCCGAAGACCAGCAACAATGGCGGCAACGCATTGCCGACGCCGCTACCGCTGCCGACGACCGTGCTCTGCTGCAACTCGCGCATGATGCACCCGCCGTGCCGCTCAAGCTCGCCGCCATCGAAGCGCTGGTGCAGGAGGCGTCGCTCAGACAGGCGATGCATGATTTTCGCGAACACGACAAGCGCCTGGACCGCACGGCGAAATCACGCTGGGAGAACACGCACGGCAAGCGCATCAGCGCGGAGGAAGCACAAGCCCTGATTGCCAACGCGCGCGCGCTATTGGAGCAAGATGCTGCGGCCGTCAATCGCGTGGTTGAACTGGACCGTTCCTGGGCTGCACTCGATGCCACACTCGTCGATGAGTCGCTGCGCAACGAATTCGCAGCATTGAGCGAACAGCTCGGTGTCAAGGTGCGCGCACGCGGCGAACACGTGCAGGCCGTCACGCGTTGGTTGTCCGGCATCGATCAGGACATGACGCATCTGCAAAACCTGTTGCCCGGCGTAGCCTCAGGCGAATCGCCACCTGGAAGCGCAGAACCGTTGGCAGTGGCGCTGCTCGAACACGTGCAAGGCAATCCCGATGCTGCCGACGTGCGCTGTATCGCACGCGCGGATGCTGCCAGCCGCCTGCTGGCGGTTGCTTCGAGTGTCTCGCAGCGTGCGGCTTTTTTGCAAACCCTGCCTGCTGCACATCAGCCTGGGGACGAACACTCGCGAGACGAAGCGCTCGAAAAACAGTTGACCGAACAATGGCGCGCGTTTCCGGAAATCAACGAAACCATCGGCAACGAATGGCACAGCACACTGGCGGCCCGTTTTGCCGAATGGCGTAACACCGTTACGCACGAGCGCGAATTGGAACAGGCAGCATTAAGCGCAGAAGAACGCGAGCGCCGCCGCGAGCAAAACAAGCAGCGGCTGCAAGCCATCGAACGCGATGTCGAAGCGGCCGAGGCTGCGCATGCTGGCGGCCACGTTGCCGATCTCACGCGCTTGCTGGCGGTGATTGATACCGCGTTGAAACGCGGCATAGTCAATGCGGGGCTCCATCAACGTATCGAAGTGCTGCGGGCCGAGCAACGCCGGCTGCACGACTGGCAGCGCTGGGGCGGCCGCCAAAGTCGGGAACAACTGGTTACCGAGGCGCAGGTGCTAGCCGAAGCCGCCTCCGGGAAAGTCGCAGTCAAACCACATGCAGATGCCATAGACAAACTGCGCAACCGCTGGAAGGAACTCGACAAGCTTGGTGCGGCTTCCAATCAGGTGATGTGGCTGACCTTCGATGGCGCGTTGAAAAAAGCGTATGCCCCGGTCAGCGCGCATCTGGAGAAACTCAAGGCCGAGCGCAGCGAAAATCTCGCCAAGCGCGAGCAGATCGTGCAAACGCTGACGCAGGCGGCAGCGAAATTTTTCCCTGTTACAACCGAAGGCACAGCGGCGCCCACGCCGGACTGGCGAGCCGTCGGCCATGCGCTGGAAGAGGCACGAGCATCCTGGCGCAAGCTCGGCCCGGTCGAACACACCGTGCCTCGCCGCGAGCAAAAGGGCGACGACGCCATCACCACGCGTTACGCCGCCGCCGTGCAGGCATTGGACGCACCACTGAAAAACGCGCATAGCGATGCACGCGGCAAGCGTGAGGCACTAACCAAGGCCGTTCAGGACCTGCAGCCGTCGGCGCAGGCACGCGACGTGGTGGATAAGGTCAAAAAAATCCAGTCGCAATGGCAAAGTGTGGCCAAGACCATGCCCCTGCCCCGCCGCGATGAAAATGCGCTGTGGACCACATTCAAAACCGCGACCGACGCCATTTTTGCTGCGCGCGATGCAGCGCGTTTGACTGCTGAAACCGAGGCTAACGAAAAGCTTAAGGCACGCAACGCCATTGTCGAAACCGTCAGTGCGCTCGCGTCTGTCAACAGCGCGCAAGACATCAAACGCGGGCTGCAAGACGCGGATGCCGCGTGGCGCGCCGCACCTGAAGCACCGCGTCCGCAGTTGGCGAAACTGGATGCCCGTTACCGCGCCGCGCGTGATTCTGCCTCCAAACGCATCAGTGATCTGGGGCGGCATGCCGAACAGGCGCGTTACGACGCACTGTTGTCGGCACTGGCGCTTTGCGACGAGCGCGAGGCTTCAGATGGCAACACGGAACAACACTCGGAGCAGGAAACCCGCTGGAACGCCATCGAACATTTACCCACCGCCTGGAAGACTCGGCTTGACGTGCGCTTTCAGGGTGGTGCGGCCACTTCATCCGCCAAAAAAGGCGAAACGCTCGAAGACATGCTGCTCAATCTTGAAGTCGTCTGCAGCATCGACAGTCCCGACAACTTCCTCGCTGCTCGCCAACGGCTAAAAATGCTCGCGCTCAAAAATGCGATGGAGGGCCGGCAACACACCACCGCTTCTCCAGCCGACATCGAACGCTGGATGCTTGATGCTGCCGCCAGCGCGCGCCCCGATGCGCTCTCGCGTGAGCGGCTGGCTAAAATCATCGCTGCCGTGCGCCGGCGCCCGTCACGCCAGTCGTGACATCCAACAAGAAAGCATCGTTCGCTCAGGTGGCGTCGACGATGTTCTGGGCGCTCTGCATGATCGGCAAGAAGGGTACGTGGGAACGCGACGGCGTCGAAATATCGCTGAAACAGGCCGTCATCGGCGCGGTGATAGCAGGTTTCGTGGTGGTTGCACTACTGAAACTCTTGGTTAAGATCGCGCTGAGGTAGAGCGAGTTATCGCTCAACGCAACCGGCTTTCTGCCCAGGCTGCACAAGCCAGCAATGCGTAATCTGCACCGAACGCGCCCACCAGCTGCACGCCCACCGGCAACCCGGATGGCCCCTTACCCGCGGGCAACGTGATTGCGGGCACGTGTAACGCGGTCCAGATCGCGTTGAACGTAGGTTCGCCCGTGCTGTTTAGTGTTAGTGGCGCTTCGCCAGGTGCGCTGGGCACCAGCAGCACATCAAACTGTTTGAAGACATCGCGCAGTATCCGCTGGCAATCCGCCACCGTGCGCCGTGCCTCCAAATAGTCTTCCATGCTGCGTGCCGCCATGCCCTCAATGCGCGCTTGCACTGTTCCGCTGATTTTGTCGCGCGCGCTGCGTATCTCATGGCTCAAGGCCCGATAGGCTTCGTAGTCGTTGATCACGCCGTGTGCCCTGGCCAGTACGTCGAATGCCGCCGGTAGCGTGTAATCCGAGACTTGAGCACCCGCACGCGCAAGCGTTGCGGCAGTTGCTTCAATCGTCGTCACGGTTGCTGGCTGTGCCGCAGCCCATTGCGGCGTACGGCAAAAACCGATGCGCAGTTTGGTCACGGCATTAACTACAGGCGCCGCACATTCCGTCACCACCGGGAAACCCGATAGCACGTCTGCCACGCCTCGTGCGATCAAACCCACAGTGTCCAGTGATTCCCCATTGGGTTTGACCCCCGCGCGATTGATCACGCCAAACGACGGTTTGAAACCCACCACGCCGCAGTACGATGCTGGACGCAATACCGAACCGCCGGTCTGTGTACCCAGTGCCAGCGGCATCATGCCATCAGCCACGCCCGCCGCCGAACCGCTTGAAGAGCCTCCGGGCGTGTGCGCGAGATTCAGCGGGTTACGTGTCTTGTTCGGATGACGCATGGCAAATTCCGTGGTCACCGTCTTGCCCATGATAATGGCACCCGACTTGCGCAGCGCCGACACGCAAGCCGCATCGGATGCCGCACGGTTGCCCGCGTAAATTGGTGAGCCATATTCAGCGGGCAGCCCGGCCACGTCGATGATGTCCTTGATACCCACCGGTATGCCGTGCAACGCGCTGAGCCGGGCCGTGGCATCGCACGCACGCGCCTGCGCCATCACATCAGCCGCGTCGATGTGCACCCATGCGCGCACTTCAGGCTCGCGTGCGCTGACGCGCGCGAGGCACGATTCAGCCAGTTGTACGGCGGTCAACGTGCCCGCGTTCATGCGTGCGCTTGCTTCGGCGATAGATAGGCGGTTGAGTTCCACGGCGATACCTCTGAAAGAAGTTGACTTGAGGCGATTGTGCCACGCACTTGGATTTTTGGAGCACGCACCGGTGCTAAACTGATTGTGATCCAACATACACCTCACGACGAACGGAAATCAATTGAAAGCCGCCTGGTACACCCAACAAGGCAAACCTGCCGAGGTCATGCAATTCGGCGAACAACCCACACCACATGCTGGCGACGGTGAAGTGCGTGTGCGGCTGCGCGCCTCCGGCGTCAATCCAGCGGATTGCAACCGTACCGTGGGCCGAACTTATGCCATGGAAGGCCCGCTGATTATTCCCAACAGCGATGGCGCGGGCGTGATCGATGAAATTGGCGCCGGCGTTAATACGGCGTGGCTGGGCCAGCGCGTATGGATTTACAACGGACAGCGTGGTGGGCGCTTGCTGGGTACCGCGGCCGAATACATCGCGCTGAATGCCGATCTGGTATCGCCCTTGCCGGATAACACCAGTTTTCTTGAAGGCGCGTGTCTCGGCATACCGTGCATGACTGCGCATCGTTGCGTAACCCTTGGTGGAGAGTTACACGGCAAAATCGTGCTGGTCACCGGCGGCGCGGGCGCGGTAGGCCACTACGCCGTGCACTGGGCCAAACGCTTCAGCGCACGTGTCATCGCCACCGTCAGTTCAGCCGAAAAAGCCACGCATGCGAAAGCTGGCGGCGCAGATTTCACCGTCAACTACAAAACAGAAGACGTTGTCGCGCGCGTGCGTGAATACATCGCGCATCTCACACACGGGGCGGGTGTGGATCACGTCGTCGATGTCGATTTCGGCGG
>SYEN01000467.1 GCA_005800795.1 Burkholderiales bacterium
AGGCGGTGAGTAACAGGGCGCACACCAGCGTGATCAGAATCTTCATAAAAAACCTCAAAAATAATACAATAAAAACAGATACTTACAAACGCTCTCAGACATCCCTCAGCGCGGCGCCACCAGCTTTAAATCAATCGTAGCGCCCATCGCCAGATAACCCAGCCGGTTCGGATGCAGCTTGTCGCCGGGCCCGCCGACAGTGTTGTCGGGCACGAATTCGGCGCGCATGGCGCCGGTTTGCGGGTCGGTCACCACTTGATCGAAATCGGCCACGCCGTCAAATACGCCCGAAGTTCGAATGAAATCATTCAACTGCCGGCGCTTGTCGTCCTGCTCCTTGAAGCCGTGGGCGGGGCTGGTCGCGCCCAGCGCCGACACGACCGTCGCGCCGATCACGCGCACGCCGGGCAGGCGTTCGCGCATACGCGCAACGCCTTCGCGCAGGCCGTGGGTCACCGCCTCAACGGAGGCATTGCCATTGCGGCTGAAGTCGTTGATGCCTTCGAGCCAGATCACGGCTTTTACGCCCGATAACGTCAACACGTCGCGCTCAAGCCGCGACAACGCCGAGGGCCCGCCGGGAAACGGATTGCCGGGCGGCGGATAAACCGCCGGCCCCACCACCTGATTGCCACCGATGCCTGCGTTGACCACCGCCACGCGATTGCCATAAGCCGCGCGCAAGCGGCGCTCCAACACGTCGGGCCAGCGGTCGTCGCCATTCAGGGTGGAACCCGTGCCGTCGGTGATTGAATCGCCGAACGTAACGACTGCGTAAGCGTCATCCCCGGCGCGCATATTCAGCGCATCGACAAAAAACCACGCCGCCGTGGCGAACGGAAACGACACCTCGCTTTCTTCATGTCCTTTCGCACCCGCGCCCGGCCACGTGACGTACGACGATTGCAAAGCCTTCGCATGCCACGTCATCGGCCCGCTTTCACCCACCACATGAAAACTCACCGCCAGCTTGCGCCCGGCGAGTTCATGCGACGCCGCATCGTGCACGAACGGGAGCGTAACCGCGTCACTCCACGCACTGTGCCCCGGCGCAACCGTCACACGGCTTTTGGCGTCGAAGGTGATCGCGCGATGGGTGCCTGCGGTAACTTCCGCGCCAGAATGTTGCAGGCCTACGTGCACGCTGTCGAACGTCACCGGCTTCGTGCCTAGCGCATTAGTCATTCGTATGCGCGTCTCGCGCCCCCACAAAGTCGGCCGCGCGATAAGGCGAAACGTTTGATCGCGTGCGCCCTGTGCCCCATCGGCGGCCACCGGAAACACGCGGCTCATATCGGGCATTGCTGATGAATTGCCGATGGGATACGGCCCCTGGCTGGATGCAGCCCAGCTGGTCACCCAGCGCGCGCCTTGACCGTCCATAAGTATCTGTTTTATTTGAGATTATTCAGAGAACACTTCTTGCAGCGTGGCCAACACTGCCGACAGCGTTTTGGCCGACAACGTGCCAGATTTTCGTATCAGCCGAGCTTTGTCGATGGCGCGAACCTGATCGAGCAGGATCAAGCCACTCTTGCCCGCATGCGTAACAGGCACGCGAAACGGCGCGGGCCGGCCTTTGGTAGTCATCGGCGCCACAAACAACGTGCGCAAGTAGTCGTGCATCTCGGGCGGTGACACCACCACGCATGGCCGTGATTTTTTGATCTCGCTGCCGACGGTGGGATCAAGATTCACGAGCCAAATTTGCCCGCGCCCCACCTTTACCAAGTCAATTCCTTGTCGCCCTCATTATCGAACTCACCCAGCACCAGCGCGTCGTCGCCACTTTCAGCAACCTTGGCCGCAGCCTCGGCCCAGCCGCTGCGCACCGATTTGCGCGGCTTGCGCAACACCAGCGCCCCGCCTTCCACGGCAATTTCAGCCACGCCGCCGCTCAACCCGGCTTGCAGCAGCAGTGGCTTGGGGATGACTACACCGTGGGAATTGCCTATGGGGCGGATGGTGACTTGCACGGATTCTTTCATGGCACTGGCTCGTTGGATGGTGACAACAATGTTATTACATCGAGCATTCCCGGTCAATCCATCCGCTTTGCCAGCCCCAACTCTTTCAACACATCCCGCAACTCCGCATGCAAGGCATCAAGGTAACGCGCGGTATCACGGCTATTGCGGTAATCGCCGTCCCAGTGGTTGTTGTCGAGTGTTTCTTTCCACAGCGTATCGCGTGAGACTTTTTCCAGCACCTCGTCCCAATAGGCAATTTGCTCGGCGCTCAACCCCTTGGGCGCCCACAGGCCGCGCCAAGTGTTGAAAGTGCCCGCGACACCCTGCTCTTTCCAAGTAGGTATCGTCGCGAACGGGCCGGTCAGGCGTTTATCGGACGTCAGCGCAACGATGCGCACGCGCCCCGCTTCGAGATGTTTGGTGAGCGGCCCCACGCTACCCATGTGCAGATCAATGTGGCCGCCGAGTAAGGCGGTCAGTGATTCGCCCGACGACTGAAACACCGGCGTTTTGAGTTTGCGCGTATCCGCGCCCGCCGCACGCGCCGCCAGCACGTAGGCACTGTGGTTGTTGCCGCCGATCGCGGTGACACCCGCCGACAATGACGACGCATCTTTTTTCAGCCGCTCGATCAGGTCGCGGCCCGTCATGATCGGCGAATCCGCGCGCACCGCAAAGCCGATATAGTCACCGATCATCACCGTCAGCGGGGTGAAATCGCGATGCCGCAAAGGGCTGGCGCCGGTGATGTAATTCAACTGCTGGGTGATCGACACCACCGCCATTGCGTGCGGATCGTTGGGTTTCTGGCTCAGATAATTCAGCGCCACTGTGCCGCCGCCACCGGTTTTGTTGACCACCACACCCGGCGTGGCGGTGAGCTTTTTCTCCTGCCAGATGCGTTGTAACAACCGTCCCACCGCGTCGTTGCCGCCGCCCGGCGCGTTGGGCACGACAATTTCGACCGGGCTGGCGGGCTTCCATGAGGCGGCAAACGTGGCCGGGGTGGTCGACAATGCCGCTGCGAACAAGGCAATCAACATCAAACGCATCGTTTCTCTCCAGTTAAATCATGGTGGACTCACCCCATAGATTGCAAGCCACTCGGTGCTATCATAAATGAAAAGCGGTTCTGAATCCGTACAACCCCCCCTACACTAAGGGATCCCTTATGCCGATCACCATACGCCCACTCTCTCCCGTATTCGCTGCGGAAATCACCAGCGTTGATCTTACGCGCCCTCTCGACGACGCCACCTTTGCCGAAGTGGAAAACGCCTTCGAGACGTATTCCATATTGGTGTTTCCCAAACAAAAACTCACCGACGACATGCAAATCGCTTTCAGCAGCCGCTTCGGCTCGCTGGAAACCACGCAAGGTCACATCGCCAATAATTTTCAGGTGAAGCAGATTTCGGAGATCTCCAATCTCGATCCGCAGGGCAAGCTGATGAAAGCCGACGACCCGCGCGTGGTCTACCGGCTGGGTCAGCGCAACTGGCACTCCGACAGCTCATTCAAGAAGGTGCCAGCGAAAGCCTCGCTGCTGCACGCGCGCATCCTGCCGCCCAACAGCAACGAATGCGGCCAGACGCAGTTCGCCAGCCTGCGAGCGGCGTACGATGCACTGCCGGATGAACGCAAGCGCTTTCTCGACGGCAAGGCCGCCATCCACCACTATGCCTATTCGCGCCGCAACGACGGCATCACGCTGACCAACAATAAAGAAGATCAGCGCTTTCCGCCGGTGGCACAGGCCATCATCCGCGCCAATCCGAGGAACAGCCGCAAAGCGCTCTACGTCGGCTCGCACGCCTCGCACATCCGTGAAATGCCCGAAGCCGAAGGCCGCGCGCTGCTGCAGGAACTGCTCGCCTTCGCCACGCAGGAACAGTGGACTTATATGCACCACTGGCAGGTCGGCGATCTGGTGATGTACGACAATCGTGCCGCGTTGCATCGCGCGCGGCCCTACGCAATCACCGAACACGCGCGCGTGCTGCACCGAACCACCGTCGCAGGCGAAGGCCCGACCATTCAATAACTCCCCCTTCAAAGGACACCACATGGCCACCCCCGTCATAGCCCAAAAAGCCTCTTACCCTGTAGACCTTGCCGCCGGCGATTACTGGTGGTGTGCTTGCGGGCAATCGAAGAAGCAGCCTTTCTGCGACGGCGCGCATAAGGGCACCGAGTTCACGCCGATGAAATTCACCGTGGCACAGGCCGAGACCAAACGCCTGTGCGGCTGCAAGCACAGCAAGAACGCGCCGTTTTGCGACGGCTCGCACAAATCACTGTGATACGTACGGCGCTTGCCGCGGGCGCCTTGATAGCCGCTGTGAATGCGGCGGCACAGAGCTACCCCACGCGCGCCATTCGCATGGTAATACCATATCCGCCGGGCGGCGGCAGCGACATGCTGATCCGCCCGATCGCAGCGCGCGTGTCGGAGCTGATCGGCCAGCAACTGATCATGGATAACCGCCCCGGCGGCGGCAGCCTCATCGGCACGCAGCTCGCGGCAAAGAGCGCCCCCGATGGTTACACCGCGCTGATTGTTGATCTGGCGTTTTATTCGAACCCGTCGCTGGTGTCGAAACTGCCTTACGACAGCGTGCGCGATTTCGCGCCGGTGGTGAGTCTCGCCTCCAGCGCCGCCGTGATGGTGGTACATCCGTCAGTACCGGCAAAGAATTTGAAAGAACTCATCGCGCTGGCCAAGGCACGGCCTGGCGAGATGCACTATTCCTCGGGCGGCAACGGCACCGCCACGCATCTGGCCGGCGAGTTGCTGAAAAACGCGGTGGGTATCAATTTGATTCATGTGCCCTATAAAGGGGTTGCGCCCGCGTTGACCGATACGCTGGCCGGGCAAATCACCATCACCTTCGCCGGCGTCAATGCCGTCCGCGGATTCATCGAAAATGGCAAGCTGCGCCCGATGGGCATCACGGGTGCCAAGCGCAATGCTGCGGTGCCCAAAGTACCGACCTTCGCCGAAGCCGGTTTGCCCGGGCTCGACGCCACCACCTACCGCGGCCTGCTGACACCCGCCGGCACGCCGGTTGATGCGATCACCAAACTCAACGCCGAAGTCAACAAGGCACTCGCGCACGCACCACTGCGCACGCGGCTAGAAGAACTCGGTTACGATGCCAGCGGCGGCACGCCGGACGAATACGCCAAACTCGTGCGCAGCGAAATTACCAAGTGGGAAGGCGTGATCCGTAAAGCGGGCATCCGCATCGAGTGAGACCGCAACCGTTATTCGCCTATATTTCGTAAGTATCTGTTTTTATTCATTTTTTTGGAGATCCCATGTTAAGCCCCACAGAACAACGCCAGCGCATGCGCGCCATTTTGAACGGCAACCAAGTGCTGTCACCCGCCAGCGTGTATGACGGCCTGTCGGCGCGCATCGCGCAGGATGTCGGTTACACGCTCGGCATCCTCGCCGGTTCGGTGTCGTCGAACTCGACACTCGCCGCACCCGATCTGATTGTGCTGACGCTCACCGAATTCGCCGATCAGATCCGCCGCATCATGCGCGCGTCCGATATCTCGTTGCTGGTCGATGCCGATCACGGCTCTGGTAACGCGCTTAACGTGATGCGCACGGTGATCGAGTGCGAACACGCCGGCGTATCGGCGATGAGCATTGAAGATACCGCGCTGCCGCTCGCCTTCGGCCAGACCAAAGATGCGGTGATTTCCACAGAGGAAATGTGCGGCAAATTGAAAGCCGCCGTCGCCGCGAAAAAAGACCCAAGCACCGTTATCGCTGGCCGCACCGCTGCACTGAAAGTCGAAGGCACAGCCGCCACCGCAGCACGCGCCAAAGCGTATGCCGCCTGCGGCGTCGATTGTATTTTTGTCGTGGGCTCTGAATCCATCAATCAGATCAAGGCCATCCACGACGCGTCCAGGCTGCCGATCATCTGCGGCTCCGCGCCGGCATCGATCAGCCGCGAGCAGTTTTTCGCTGCGGGCGCGCGCGTGGTGCTGCAAGGGCATCAGCCACTGGCCGGCGCAGTCAAAGTGCTGCGCGAAATTTATTCACACCTCTACAACGGTGGCGACCCGGCGGCCCTGAAATCGAAAATCGCCTCCAATGAGGAAATGGACAAGATGACGCACAACGCGCAGTACAAGGAATGGATCAAGACTTACCTGAAGTAACTGCTTTGCCATCGCTGAAACTGTGCGCATGCCATGGATGACATCGTCCGCCAGGCCATGGCCAAGTGGCCGAACGTGCCAGCCGTCTTTGGCTGGCTGTCGCTAGACCGCCGTGGCAACTGGCTGATCAAGGGCGAATCCATCGCCAACGCGCAGATCAACGAGTTTATCAACCGCAACTATCTGCACGACGAGGCGGGCCGCTGGTTTTTCCAGAACGGCCCGCAGCGTGTGTTTGTTGATCTGGCCTACGCGCCGTTTGTCTACCGTGTGCCGGGACATCCGGCATCGCTCGACATTTATACACACACCCAACAGCGCGTAAACGGCATCCGCGCCGCGTGGATCGACAATGACGGCACACTGCTGCTGGAAACCGAACACGGCACGGGCCACGTGCACGATCAGGATCTGGAGTGGCTGCTGCCGAGTTTTGTCGACGGCGATGGCAGGGCACTTGATGAAGACACGCTGGAAGCGCGCTTTGATTGCTACGCCGCAGGGCATGTGGACGATGCCGGCGGCCACTTGTGGTTTCAGCACGCGTCCGCTCATCTAAGAATCGAAACCCTACGCACGCGCGATGTGCCCGCACGCTTTGGCTTTGTGCCGAAACCCGAATCAACCGCATAAGCAGCAACTAAGGACTCCATGCCCTCCGCTGAAGCTGCCCTGATGGAAAAATGCCTGAAAGCCTGGCGTTTTTTGTACCGCCGCGGCTTTATCGAAGGCTTCGGCCATTTGAGCGTGCGCGTTCCCGGCACCGATAACTACCTGCTGACGCGCCACTCGCTAGGGCCGATCATCACGCCCGACGATATGCTGGTGTATGACATGAGCGGCGCGCTACTCGCGGGCAAGGGTGTGACACCGGGCGAAGCGCCGATTCATCACGAGATTTACCGCGCGCGGCCCGATGTACACAGCGTGATTCACTATCACGGCATGCATGCGACCGCGTTCACCACCAGCGGTGCACTTATGTTAAAGCCCATTCATTTAATGGGCACGCTGTTCGCCGATGACCTTCCAGTCTACGATGATCCGCGTCTGATCAACAACACGCAGCGCGGACAGGCGATGGCGAAGGCGCTGGGGCCACATCGCGCGGCGCTGCTTTACGCACACGGGGGCGTGGTCACCGGCGGCGATATCGAAGAATCCGTCACCGGCGCGTTTTTCCTCGAGGAGAACGCGCACCGTGCCTATTTGTCTTGCACGCTGGGACAACCGCGATGGATCAACGCAGAGCTGGCCGAGTCCGCCCGGCAGGAACTCATCAAAAGCCGCGGCCCTTTCAAACGCGTGTGGGCGATGGTCGATATTGAGGGTGTGGAATAGCCCATTGCCAAGATGACACCACTGGCCGAATTCCCGCTTGAAGCGCGGCGCGCCATACGCGGCGTGTTGTGCGACATCGACGACACACTCAGCACCCAGGGCCGCGTCACCGCCGAAGCTTACAACGCGATGCAACGGTTGCGCGAAGCCGGGCTGCTGGTGATCCCGGTGACGGGTCGCCCTGCCGGGTGGTGCGACCACATCGCACGGATGTGGCCGGTGGACGGCGTGGTCGGTGAAAATGGCGCGTTTTATTTTCGCTATGACACGGCCACGCGCAAAATGCAGCGGCACTTTGTCGATGATGCCGCGACACGTACAACCAACCGCGAACGCCTCTTAGAAATCGGCCGCAACATCATCGCCGTCGTGCCGGGCGCAGCCTTCGCCGCCGATCAACAGTACCGCGAAACCGATCTGGCGATTGATTTCTGCGAAGACGTAACGCCGCTGCCGCAAAGCGCCATTGACGAAATCGCCGCGCGCATGGAACAACACGGCCTCACCGCGAAAGTGAGTTCCATCCACGTCAACGGCTGGTTCGGCACATACAACAAACTGGGTATGAGCAATACGCTGCTGCGCGAAGCGTTCGCGGTTGATCTCAACGCCGCGCGCGAGCACTATGTGTTCGTTGGCGATTCGCCCAACGACGCGCCGATGTTTAGCCATTTTCCGCATGCGGTGGGCGTGGCGAATGTCGCAGATTTTGGCGCGCGCGTGGCGCACCTACCCGCGTACATTGCCCGCCAAAGTTGCGGCGCCGGTTTTGCAGAAGTGGCGGCTTGCCTGCTGGCCGCCAGAGTTTCGTAAACCTATTCTAACTATCTGTTTTTATTGAGAAATTATTATGATCGATTTACGCACCGACACCATCACACGCCCTACCGAGGCGATGCTTTCCGCCATGGCCGAAGCAACCCAGGGCGACGATTCGCGCGACGGCGACGAAACCGTAATGCAGCTTGAGGCGCTCGCCGCACAGCGCACCGGCAAGGAAGCGGGCGCCTACATGCCGAGCGGCACGATGACCAATCTGGTGGCATTGCTGGCGCATGCACGGCACGGCGGCGAAGTGCTGATTGAACAAAGCGCGCACATTCTGGTTTCCGAAATCGGCGGTATCGCCGGGCTGGCGGGGATGTTTCACCGCGCGGTGCCGGGAAAACGCGGCGCGATGGATGTCGATGCGCTACGAGAGAAAATCCGCCCGCTGGGCCGCAACAATCTCGGTATCACGCTGGTGTGCATGGAAACTTCGCACAATCAGGCAGGCGGCGCGGTGTTGCCGCTGGCTCACATGCATGCCGTGCACGCGCTGGCGCACGAGAACGGCGTGCCGGTGCATACCGATGGCGCGCGGCTTTTCAACGCCGCTGTTGCTCTGGGTGTGGATGCCAGTCAGATCGCGCAGTACACCGATTCGGTGGGTTTTTGCGTGTCGAAAGGACTCTCCGCGCCGGTAGGTTCGGTATTGTGCGGCACCAAGGCCTTCATCGAACGTGCCCGCACGTTTCGCCGCATGGTCGGCGGCAATATGCGGCAGGCAGGTTCGCTTGCTGCAGCAGGCATCGTGGCGCTGAATTCCATGGTGAATCGCCTGCAGGAAGACCATGCTGCCGCCAAACGGCTGGCCACCGGCCTGGAAAAAATCGACGCCCGCTTTTGCCGCGCGGCTGATGTCGAAACCAATCTTGTGCGTGTGGATGTGTCGTTCACCGGACGCTCCGCTGAACAATGGTCGCAGGCCTTGGCCCGGCACAACATCGCGGTCAGCCCGGCCGATACGCGCTCGTTGCGGTTTGTGACGCACCGGCACATCAGCCCGGCGGATGTCGATGCGGCAGTAGCCGCCGTGGCAAAAACCGCGTAGAAAGATTCCATGAAAATTTGTTTAAAATCAATTGCTTATACAACATTCGTTGCACTGAGCACTTGGCTCTCCACGGCTTCCGCACAGCCAGCGGCGAACGAAACCGTAAGTGCGCTGGCGGCCAAAGAGCGGCCTGCGCTGATCGAAACCCTGAAGGAACTGGTTGCCATCGAATCCGGCAGCACTGATCTCGAAGGCCTCGAACAAATGGGCGCGCTGCTTGTCAAGCGCTTCACGCAACTTGGCGCCAGGGCCGAGTTGATCGATGTCAATGCGGAAGCCACACGTAATAGCAGAACACCGGAAAAATTGGGCCGCGTGTTACGTGCCACGATCACCGGGAAAGGCGACAAAAAGATTCTGCTGCTGGCGCACATGGACACGGTCTACCGCCGCGGCATGCTGGCCGGTCAACCGTTCAAAATCGACGGCGACCGCGCCTATGGTCTGGGCATTGCCGACGACCGCCAAGGCATCGCGGTCATCCTGCATGCCATTACCATGCTGCACGCGTTGAACTTCCGCGACTACGGCACGTTGACCGTGTTGATCACCGCCGATGAGGAAATCGGTTCACCCGGATCGCGCCATTTGTTGACGAAGCTGGGCGCGGAACACGATGCGACGTTGTCGTTCGAAGGCGGTGGCCCGCCGGGTAACGACAATGTTTCGCTCGCCACCAGTGGCAGCGCCAACGCCATTATCACCGTGCGTGGGCGCGCCGCGCATTCCGGCAGTGCGCCCCATTTGGGCGTCAATGCGGTGGACGAACTGGCCCATCAAATTCTGCAGAATCGCGATTTATCCGACCCATCGATCGGCTTGCGCGCGAACTGGACGCTCGCCAGCGGCGGTCTGGTCACCAACATGATTCCGCCCGGCGCACAGGCCACCATGAATATTCGCGTGCTGCGCATGCAGGACCTCGGCGGTGTCGAGGCCAAACTGCGTGAACGCATCAAGAACAAGTTACTGCCGCTGTCGGTGGTGGAAATGAATTTCGAGCGCGGGCGCCCGCCGCTCGAAGCGCGCCCCGTGTCGCGCGCGCTGGCGCTGCACGGGCAGAAAATCTATGCGGAAATCGGAAAGACGCTGAACGTGCCCGACGTGCCTCGCGGCGGCGGCACCGATGCAGCCTATGCGGGCCTTAACACCGGCGCACCCGTGGTGGAAGGTTTCGGCCTGCAAGGTTTCGGCGCGCACACCACCAACGCCGAATACATTTTGATTCCGTCAATCAAGCCGCGCCTGTACCTCGCCGCGCGCATGATCATGGATATTGCATCGGGGAAAGCCCCACTGACTCCCGTCAAATAATCCGCTTGCGTATGGCAGTCACCGCCACCTCGGCAGCGATGACCACCGCCAGTATCGACAGCAGGATCATCGCCACGCGTGTCCACTGGAACAGATTCAGCGCGTTGTCGAGCGCCATGCCCACGCCGCCCGCGCCCACCAGGCCGAGCACAATGGATTCGCGCACGTTGATGTCCCAGCGAAACAGCACCAATGACCAGAACGCAGGCACCACCTGCGGCCAGTAGCCGAAGCTGATCACGCTGGCGGCGGGCGCGCCGGCGGCTCGTAATGCTTCGATGGGGCCGGGACTGGTGGCTTCGAGCGCTTCCGAGAACAGCCGCCCGACAAAACCAATCGAGTGAAAAGCAATCGCCAGCGTGCCCGCAAGCGCGCCGGGACCGAACACCGCGACGAAAAACAGCGCGAACACCAGGGTGTTGATGGAGCGCGCGGAGATCAGCACCAGGCGCGCCACCCAATTGAGCCAAGGCCATGGCGTGACGTTGCGCGCGGCGAGAAAACCAAACGGCAGCGCCATCGCCACGCCTAGCACCGTACCCACCGTGGCAATATGAATGGAGTCGAGCAGTGCGTCGTGTATTTCCGCCGGGTATGAGGCTGCGTCGGGCGGCCACATGCGCTTGAGCAGATCAGCCAACTGTTCCGGCGCGTCGATGATGAACTCGGGGATCACTTCCACCGTGCGTATCGACAGCACCACCGCCGCCACGATCACCAGATACACCATAAAGCGCGCCATGCGCTCGCCCGCGGAATAGCGTTGCCACTCGCAATCCACGACGGTGGCTCCGGCCCTCATGCGCGAAACACCTTCTTGACGGCGTTGGTGAGAATTTCACCGGCAATGATGAGGGCGATGATCGACAGAATGATCGCGCACACAAAATCGTAGTCAAAACGCTGGAAAGCTGCGAACAGCGTGCCGCCGATGCCGCCAGCGCCGACGATGCCCACCATGGTGGAGTTGCGCAGATTGGAATCGAGTTCATACGACGCGAAGCCGATAAAGCGCGAGAACACCTGCGGCACCACGCCATAGGCGATCACGCTCATGAACGGTGCGCCGGTGGCGCGCACCGCCTCGACTTGCTTGAGCGAGATTTCCTCAATGGCTTCGGTAAACAGTTTGCCAAGAAAGCCGAGTGACGCCACCGTCAGTGCAAGGATCCCCGCCAGCGCGCCGAAGCCCACGGCCTTGACAAACAAAATAGCGATGATGACCGGATGAAACGAGCGGCACACCACCATCAAGAAACGCGCGGGCCAAGTCACCCACGCCGGCATTAAATTGCGTGCGGCGAGCAGACTGACCGGCAGCGATATCAGCAGCCCCAGCACTGACGCCAGCACGGCAATTTCCAGACTTTCCTTCAGGCCCTTTAGCAGCAGTTCCCAGCGCTGAAAATCCGGCGGAAACAGCTTGACGAGAAATTTATAACCGAATTCGAGACCGGCCATCACGCGCGCGGGCGTGACCTGCAGATGTGACAGCGCATACGCAAAGTAAATCGCGAACGCCAGCCATGCCAGCCGCGCGGGCCACCCCAGCCGCGGCGGGAAGGATCGATCAGCCGCTGTCGCCATCGAGCCAGCTTTCACCGCCGTAGATTTGCTTCAGGTGCGCGTCGGTAAGCGCGCCGGGCACGCCGTCAAATACCACAGCGCCGCCGGACAGGCCGACGATGCGCGTGGCGAAGCGCTGCGCGAGCGCAACGTTGTGAATATTGACGATAGCGGGAATGCCGCGCTGGCGCGACAAATCGCGCATCAGGGTCATGATTTCGACCGAGGTTTTCGGATCGAGCGAGGAGGTTGGCTCATCCGCCAGCAGCAGCTTCGGGCTTTGCATCAACGCACGCGCGATGCCGACCCGCTGGCGCTGGCCACCGGAAAGGGCATCGGCGCGCGCGTGCGCCTGCGCGGCCAGGCCCACGGTGTCGAGCAGCGCATACGCTTCATTAATGTCGGTTTGCGGAAATCGCCGCAGCCAGGCCTTGAATGGCGGCACGTAACCAAGCCGGCCCGACAACACGTTTTCCATCACCGAAAGGCGCTCGACCAGGTTGTATTCCTGAAACACCATGCCGATCTGGCGGCGTGCCGCGCGCAGTTCACCGCGGCCCAGTGTGACAAGATTGCGGCCTTCAAAAATGATTTCGCCGCTGGTCGGCTCCACCAGCCGGTTGATGCAGCGGATGAGCGTGGATTTACCGGTGCCCGACGGCCCGATGATGGCCGTGATGCCGTCCGGCGCGATGTCGAGCGTGATGCCGTTTAGCACCAGCTTGCCGCGCACATACGCCTTGACCAGTTGTCGTATGGACAGCGCGACCGCGGAAGTTTGCGTCAAGGTCAGATGCGCACGTTATATGTAAGTATTTGTTTTAATTGATTTATTTTTTAGCGGCTTGAGCCTTGGCTGCGGCTTCGGTTTCACGCTTTTTCAGATTTTCAAACGCCGCACTGTTGAATTTTTCACCGCTGCCTTCGGCCACTTTGCGCACGATGGCCCAGTCTTTTTGATAGGTGATCGGGAAAAAGCGGTCGGCGCCATCGAACGCTTTTTGCATTTCAGCGGGGAACCGGTAATCGTAAAAACACTTGACCATGGTGTCGCGCAGTTTCGGTTCAAGATCGTGCGCATAGGCGAATGAGGACGTGGGAAAAGTTTCGCTGCGCCAGATGATGCGGAAATCGTCTTCCTTGATTTGCCCCCGCGCAGCCATGCGCTTGAAGACGTCGGACGCCACGGGCGCCGCGTCGTAATCGCCAGTTGCAACGCCAGTGATGGAATTGTCGTGCTTGCCGGAATACAGCACTTTGTAGTCCTGATCGGGCACCAGTCCCTGGGCCGGGAACAGCGCACGCGGCGCAAGATTGCCGGAGTTGGATGAGGGCTGCACGTGGGCAACTTTCTTGCCCTTGAGATCAGTCATTTTATGTAGCGTGCTGCTTTTTTTGACGATCATGATGAGGTTGTAGCCTTGCAATTCCTTCTCACCGCCCTTCACCGCGAAGGGCACCGCGCCGGCGAGATTCACCGCGTAGTTGGTGGGGCCGGTGGAAAATCCGCCTACGTGCAGGCGGCCCGAACGCATGGCTTCGATTTCAGCGGCATTGGATTGCACCTGATAAAACACAACGCGCTTGCCGGTGCATTTGCCGAGGTACTCGGTGAACGGCTTGAAAATATTTTCGTACACCGCCGGGTCTTCCACCGGCGTGTAGGTAAACACCAGGGTGGAAGGATTCTTAAAGCGCTTGGCATCCTTGGGCGGATCTGCGACGAGATCCTTGTTTTCGTCGCAAAACAAGGCATCGAGATCGCCGCGATTCGCGCACTCGCCCTGCGCTTGGACCGAATGCGCGGCAAGACCCAGCGCGAGTGCAAAAGTAATGCGTGCGAGGACGCGATGGGCGGCGTTGGAAGTGTTGCAATGGATGGTGTGCATGAAGTCCTCTGTGAACGGTTCTTGGGGATTTGATATGCGGTGAATGTCGTGAACTGTTCGGGCGCGTGCTGGGCTAATGACAGCGCAGGGAATATTCCGGAAGAAACACCAGGCAGCGTCTACACATCACATAGCGCAAATTGCGCGGCAGTTCGTCTCAGTGCGCGGCAGTTCGTCTCAGGCGCGATGGTTACCTGATTTCGCTATTCTGGCAAGCGCATTTAATTGCAATAATTAATTGCATGTTAAATGCAGGCTGCCTCTGGTTTTTTTGTAAGCGTTCGCTTACTTTCAAAAGGACAGCTTTATAGGAAATATTTATAAGTAATTGATTTAATTCAATATTTTTAAATTAATCCTCACATAATGCCAGCGTTAAAAATATGTACCTTGCCCCTGGAGGGCAGATTGGGTATCTTTGGCTCCCTGCTGACTGTTGGTCTGCAACTGCTGCGCAAAAGCGAACGGTGGCTTTCACTGAAAGCCGTCCGACGTTTGAACAGAACCGCCGCTACGGCTTACTGGCCATGGGAAATGGCCACGCACCCGGAACGGAAATGGGCCTGAGCGCTGCAGGCGTTGTAACCGTAGTATGCGAAGCTGTCACCGGCTTCATTACCGGTTGCGATGCACTGCCGGCCCGGGAGGCAGGTTTAGCTGTTTTTTTCTTTGCTGCTTTAATTTCAGCCGGCTTCTTAGCCGGCTTTTTTTTGGCCGACTTTGTTTTCACCGGCTTTTTGACCGGCTTGCCGGCGGACTTTTTTGCCGATCGCTTCACGGCAGTCTTGCGAGCAGCGGCTTTCTTTGCCGGCTTGGCCACGGCCTTTTTCTTGCGCGCGATTGTTGTGCCCGGCGATTTCTTGCGTGCCGCTTTTTTCTTGCCCGGTTTTTTCGCTGCTTTTGCCATGCGAGCCTCCGTCGTGTAGGTTGGGATTAACCGGCTTTGCGAAGATTTTTGCGAGAGTCTGCGGGAGTGTTCAGCCAGCGTCAGTGCAGTGCCGCGCCGCCCTGGCTGGCGAGATTACGATACAGCAGGTCGGCGTCCAGATGCACGCCCCCTTCCCACATCACGGCATGCGACACCGGATCTACCGCCACTTTGAAAAAATCGTTTTCAGCCACCCGCGCACCGTAGGCCTCGGTCGCTATCAGGTCACCCAGATAGACGCGGCCTTCCATGCCGTCATCAAATTTCAGCCACAGCATATAGTCGCGCTCCGCGCGTAACTCCATTACGGTGCGCCGGCCTGCGCTGCTGCCGCGGTAGTAATAACGCCGTTTGCTCAGACTATAGGCCACGGGTTTTCTCCTTCGGTATCAATGACATCAAGGCGTTCGGATCACCCAGGCAAAACACGGCCAAACAGAACCGGTACAGGCAAAAAAATCGGCGGCGCTGCCCCGCCGCATTCGAGTGCGGAGCATGCCGCCGCCGTGGGCGTGACGTGTGATGCGTGCTAATCCCAGCTTAAC
>SYEN01000468.1 GCA_005800795.1 Burkholderiales bacterium
ATATTTATAGAAACACACTATTCACCAATGCAGCCAACCTTCCTTAAAAACTCCACCTTTCCCGACCCTAGTACAGGTTTACAATCGACCTGACCCTCGATTTCGACAACCCACCAAACCACCAAAAGGGAGAACCCAAAAATGCGCTTCAATCGTGTCAAAAAACTCTGGCGTGAAGGCAAACCCGCTATCGGCGGCTGGCTGTCCCTGCCCGGCTGCTTCCCGGCTGAGGTTATGGCCCACGCCGGCTTCGACTGGCTGTGCGTCGATATGCAGCACGGCTGCATCGATTATTCAGGCGTGGTACCGATGCTCACCGCGATTTCCACCACCAACGTCGTACCGTTTGTGCGCGTGCCGTGGAACGAGCCGTCAATCATCATGAAAGTGCTGGACGCCGGGGCTTATGGCGTGATCGTACCGATGGTGAGCAACCGCGCTGAAGCCGAGCGCGCCGTCGCCGCCTGCCGCTATCCGCCGGTGGGCATGCGCAGTAACGGCCCCAACCGCGTGATGCAATACGCGGGCTCGGACTATCAAAAATACGCCAACGACGAAGTGTCCTGCGTGGTGATGATCGAAACGCCCGAAGGCATCGAAAAAATGGACGAAATTATTTCGACGCCGGGTGTGGACGCCGCCTATATCGGGCCAACCGATCTGGCACTGTCGCTCGGGCTGCCGCCGGTAATGGACAACGACGAGCCGATCCATGTTGCGACTGTCGCCAAGATTCTCGAATCGTGCAAACGCCACAAGAAAATCGGCGGCATGCACACCGCCAGTTCGAAATTCACCCAGCGTTTTATCGACCAGGGTTTTCAGATGGTGATGCTCGGAACTGACCGTAGCGGCATGGCGAATTTCTTCAAAGCCGAGATCGGCCGTCTAACCGGCTGGACACCGGCGAATCCCGTGGGGGCGCCTGATAAGGGCGGATACTAGTCACGCACAGCTCAGGACAACCTCCATGAAAGTCTATCTGGTACACCACGCCGACGCACTGCCAGCGGAAAAGGACCCTCAGCGCCACATCAGCCCCATGGGCCGCGAGCAATCCGACCGCGTCGGCGTGCGGTTGAAGGCTCTGGGCGCCGCACCGGTGTGCATCTTGCACAGCGACAAGCAATGGACCATCGACACTGCAATACATGTCGCGGCAAAACTCGGCGCGTCAGACAAGGTTGCGCAAACCACTTACCCCATCAACACCGATGATCCCATCGCACCCTTCATGGCCGATATCGCCGCGTGCAAGGGGGACATTATGATGTGCGGCCACGTCGACTACCTGCTGCGCGCGGCCTCGCAACTGGTATGCGGCAACGAAAAGAACAAGGTGTTCGAGTTCAAGCCCGGCAACGGCACGATGGTGTGCATCGAAGGCGAAGGCTCGAACTGGGCCATCACCTACGGCTGGCGGCAGGATCACCTGCCGGGTTGATGTTGCACCACGCGGCGCGCGTAATTCAGGACTACTCTGGCTGTATTCCTGCCTCCCGCATGGCCGCGCCCCAGATCTGATATTGATCTTTCACCCACACGCCCAGCGCCTCAGGCGTTGAACCCGCGCCCGCGAATGCCTGTTGCTCAAGCTGGGTGCGGATTTCAAGGCGCTTCAATGCAGCATTGATTTCACGGTTCAGCCGCTCCACCACAGTCTTCGGCGTGCGTGCCGGGGCGAATACGCCCGCCCACGGTGTGATGGTGAATTGGGTCATGCCCGATTCCACCACTGTCGGCACGTTCGGCAACAACGGGCTGCGCTGATTCAACGCCAGTGCCAGCGCGCGCAAGCGCCCTTCGCGCAAGTGCGCCGCCACTGTGGAATATGAAGTCACCATCACCTGCACCTGTCCGGAAATCAGGTCAACGATTGCAGGCGGTTCACTTTTGTATGGCACGTGCAGCATTTTCACGCCCGCCTGGGAGTGCAACAGTGCCGTGATAACGATGCTGCTGGTGTTACCGGTGGCGTAATTGAGCTTGCCGGGATTCGCGCGCGCGTGATCATGCAGTTCGCGCAGTGATTTCGCGGGCACTGACGGGTGCACCGCCACCAGGAAGGTGTAATAGCCCGCCAACGAAATCGGCGCAAAATCTTTCAGCGCGTCATACGGTGGTTTCTTGCGCAAATGCGGCACCGCCGACAACGGGCTGTTCGTCGCCATCAACAGGGTGTACCCATCTGCGGGTGCGCGCGCCACCATGTCGCCGGCCAGCGCACCGTCGCTGCCCGGCCGATTGTCCATCACAAGGGTTTGCCCCATCGCCTGCTGCATGGGCTGCGCGAGGATGCGCGTGATGACATCGGTGGTGGAGCCCGCCGCGAATGGCACGACGATGCGTATGGGCTTGGTGGGAAACTGTGCATGCGCAACAGCGGCCATCAGCAGGCAAGCCGCTTGCGCTGCCATGAAACGAAAAACCTTCATCCGATGATTCCTTACCTGATTATTGCAACTATTTGTTTTAATTGACTTTTTTAGAACGCTCTAATTCGCTGTCGCACCCGTCAATTTCACCAGTTTTTCGTATTTGTCGAAATCCGACTTAAGCCGCGCGCCGAATTGCTCGCTGGTGAGATACATCGGGTCGAGCGTCTGCCCGCTCAGAACCTTGACCACGTCGGGATTTTCCAGCGTCTTCTTGATTTCGCCGTTCAAGCGCTCGACGATAGGCTTCGGCGTTCCCGAGGCCAAAAACGCGCCTATCCACGCCGAAAAGTCGTAGCCGGGCAAACCTTCCGCGATGGCGGGAATGTCTGGGAACTGCTTCATGCGCGTAGCGGAGGTCACACCCAACGCGCGCAGACGGCCGCTCGGCAGATGCGGAATCACCGACCCAATGGTCGCCGTCATTGCCTGCACTTCGCCCGACGCCAGCGCCACTACCGCCGGGCCGCCGCCTTTGAACGGCACGTGCACCATTTGCGTCTTGCTCATGGAATTGATTAACGCCATCGCCAGATGCACAAAGCTGCCACTGCCGGACGAGGCGTAGACAATCTTGCCGGGCTGCGCACGGCCAAGCGCAATGTATTCCTTGACGTTCTTCGCCGGCAACGACGGATGCACTACCAGCATGCCCACTTGCACGGCGAGGGATGTCACGCCGGTGAAATCCTTCAGCGTGTCGTAGGCCAGCTTTTTGTAGAGGTGCGGGCTGGTCACGTGCGCCGCCGAATGTACCATCAGTGTATAGCCATCCGCAGGCGCCTTGGCCACCAATTCCGCCCCGATGGTGCCGTTGGCGCCGCCACGATTATCGATGACAAACTGCTGACCGGTTTGATCACCCAGCCGCTGCGCCACAATGCGCCCAACGATATCGTTGGCGCCGCCCGGCGGCCACGGCACCACCACGCGCACCGGCTTCACCGGATAGTTTTGTGCCGCTGCCGCGCCAGCGCCCAGCATCACAGCCACCGCCATCAAACCCGCTATCGAATTTCTCATGGCTTTGCCTTCACTGGTTGACTCGTGGACTCGTTCACCGCATTTCAATCCACTTTGACACCAGTCGCCCGGATGAGTTTGCCGTATTTCTCGAAATCGATCTTGATCCGCTGGGCGAATTCCTCCGGCGTGGAGGGCAGCGGATCCAGCACCTGATGGGTCAAACTGCCCGCGACATCGGGTTGCTTCAGCGCTTTATTAGACTCGGCGTTGAGTCTGTCGATAATGGTGCGCGGCGTATTTGCGGGCGCATAGATGCCGATCCATGGGCTCATTTCATAGCCGGGCACGCCGGCTTCAG
>SYEN01000469.1 GCA_005800795.1 Burkholderiales bacterium
GTGCCCGGTGGGCGCGCTGACTTCGAAGCCCTTCCGCTACAGCGCGCGCACCTGGGAGTTAACGCGCAAGCCCTCGATCAGCCCGCACTGCGGCCTGGGTTCCAACTTGACTTTGCAAATCAAACAAAACCGCGTGATGCGTGCCTTGCCGCGCGAGAACGAAGCCATCAACGAATGCTGGCTTTCGGACAAAGACCGATTTTCGTATGAGGGGCTGAACTCGGAACAGCGCTTGGCGCGTCCGATGGTGAAAACAGGGGGGCAATGGAAAGAGGTTGATTGGCAAACCGCGTTGGATGCGGTGGTCGTTGGCTTGAAGAAAGCCGGTGGCGCCAACATCGGTGCGCTATCGACACAGCATCAGACTGTCGAAGAGTTGCACTTGCTGCAAAAACTCATGCGCGGGCTGGGTTCCAACAACATCGATTTCCGTTTGCGCCAGAGTGACTTTAGCGCTGACGGCAAGCTCGCTGGCGCGTCGTGGCTAGGCATGGCCATCGCGGAAGTCTCGCAACTGGATCGTGTGCTGGTGATCGGATCGACGCTGCGCAAGGATCATCCGCTGATTGCGCATCGCTTGCGGCAGGCTGCAAAAAAATCATTAAAAATTAATATCTTACATTCGTCGGACGATGATCTGCTGATGCGCGTGGCGAATCGTGCCATCGTCGGACCGGCGTCGCTGACGGCTGAACTGGCGGGCATCTTTAAAGCGGCTGCAGCGGTCAAGAATGCAGCTGCGCCGGCTGCCGTTGCCAACACGCCCGTTTCGGCTGCTGCGCAGCGCATCGCAGCAAGCCTGTGCGATGGGAAAAATGCGGCCGTGTTCCTGGGCAATTTCGCACAGCATCACGCCGAGGCTGCGCTACTACATGCGCTCGCTCAGGCGCTGGCGGAAATCACCGGTGCCAAGCTGGGCGTGCTGGGTGAGGCGGCCAACAGTGTCGGGGCTCATGTGGTCAATGCATTGCCTGGTGCGGGCGGCAAGAACGCGCGCGACATGCTGGCGCAACCGCAAAAGGCGTACGTGTTGCTCGGTGTTGAGCCAGAGCTGGATACGCAAAATCCGCGCGCTGCGATGGCGGCGATGAAGCAAGCCGAATTTGTGGTGGCTTTGAGCGCGTTCCAGCACAAGGCCGTGGAATACGCGCATGTGATGCTGCCAATTGCGCCGTTTACCGAAACTGCAGGTACGTTTGTGAATGCCGAAGGCCGCGCGCAGAGTTTTCAGGGCGTGGTTCAACCCCTGGGCGAGACGCGACCGGCGTGGAAAGTATTGCGCGTGCTGGGTAATTTGTTGAACGTGCCCGGCTTTGATCAGCAAAGCGTCGACGACGTGCGCATTGAGGCGCTGGGCAAGAATAACGAAAAAATAAATAAAAACAATAAGTTAGATGTGAGTATAGCGTCGATTCCGGCGGCGCAGCCGGGTGTGCAACGCATAGCCGAAACACCGATTTACGCGGCTGACGCATTGGCCCGCCGCGCGCCGTCGTTGCAAAAAACGCGTGATGGCGCTGTGCCGCTTGCCCTCATGAATCGTGCGCTTGCTGACAAACTGGGATTGCGCGACGGCGACAGCGTGCGCGTGTCGCAGGACGGCGGCGTGGCTGAAGTGGGGTACGCCATCGACGACAAGCTGCCGGCTGATTGCGTGCGCCTGGCCGCTGCGCGTGACGAGACCGCCGGCCTTGGCGCGGCGAATGCGCCGGTGACGCTTGAGCGTGTCGTGGCGCAACAAAGGGTGGTGGTGTAACGCGCATGTCGGCCATCTTTCAACCTATCGTCAATCTGGGCTATTCGCTGCAGGCCATGTTTGCCGCGCTGCTGGCCGCGATCTTTGGCCACGATATTGCACCGTATTTACTGTACGGGGTCAAAACGCTGTTGTTGATCCTGTGTATCGTGGTGCCGCTGATGTTGTCGGTCGCGTATCTCACGTTATGGGAGCGCAAGGTCATCGGCTGGATTCAGTTGCGGCTGGGGCCGAATCGCGTGGGTCCGATGGGGCTGCTGCAACCGATCGCCGATGGCATGAAGCTGCTGGTCAAGGAAATCATCGTGCCGTCGGGGGCGAACAAACTGTTGTTCGTCGTGGCACCGCTGATGGCGATTATGCCGGCGCTGGCGGCGTGGGCGGTGGTGCCGTTCGATCCTGAAATGGTACTTGCAAACATCGATGCGAGCCTGCTCTATATCATGGCGATCACGTCGATGGGCGTGTACGGCGTGATCATCGCGGGTTGGGCGTCGAATTCCAAGTATGCGTTCCTCGGTGCCATGCGCTCGGCGGCGCAGATCGTGTCTTACGAAATCGCCATGGGTTTTGCGCTGGTTGGGGTGCTGATGGCGGCGCAGAGTCTCAATCTGATCGATATTGTCAAGCAGCAACAAAGCGCATTCGGCGTTTTCGGCTGGTTCTGGATCCCGCTGTTTCCTTTGTTCCTGACTTACCTGATCGCTGGCGTGGCTGAGACCAACCGTGCACCGTTTGACGTGGCCGAGGGCGAATCGGAAATTGTCGCGGGCTTTCACGTCGAATATTCGGGCATGACGTTCGCGATATTTTTCCTCGCAGAATACGCCAACATGATACTGGTGTCGTTCCTGACAGCGATCATGTTTCTCGGCGGCTGGTTGTCGCCGTTTCCGCAATCGTGGGGTTTGCTGGGGCAATCGAGTTTCCTGTGGCTGCTGGTAAAAGCCTTTATGGTGGTATCAACCTTTCTGTGGTTCCGCGCGACGTTTCCGCGCTACCGCTATGACCAGATCATGCGCTTGGGCTGGAAGGTGTTCATTCCAGTGACACTGGTGTGGATACTGGTGCTCGGCGCATGGATGCAAACGCCACTGTGGGTATGGTGGAAGGGGGCCTGATTCATGATCGATAAAATCAGCGGTTTCTTCCGCACCTTCCTGTTGCTTGAACTGGTGAAAGGCATGATGCTCACCGGCCGCTACATGTTTGCGCGCAAGATCACAGTGCAGTTTCCCGAGGAAAAGACGCCGCAAAGTAACCGTTTCCGCGGCTTGCATGCGTTACGCCGGTATCCGAACGGCGAAGAACGCTGCATTGCCTGCAAACTATGCGAAGCCGTGTGTCCGGCGCTGGAGATCACCATCGAGTCCGAGCAGCGCGACGACGGTTCGCGCCGCACCACGCGCTACGATATTGACCTCACCAAGTGCATTTTCTGTGGCTTTTGTGAGGAATCGTGCCCGGTGGATTCCATCGTCGAAACCCGTATCTTTGAGTACCACGGCGAAAAGCGTGGCGATCTGATTTACACCAAGCCGATGTTGCTATCCATCGGCGACTATTACGAAGAGCAAATTGCCAAGGATCGCGCAGCCGACGCGGCGTATCGGTAGTGACGTGAAAAGTGAATCGTGACAAGTGAAAAGTGAATCGTAGGGGCCAAACCGTGAGGGGCGTGACGTTTCACGTTTCACGATTCACGTTTCACGCAAAACAATGACCTTCCAAACCTTTATCTTTTATTTTTTCTCCACTGTGCTGATTATTTCGGCGCTAGGGGTGATTACCGCCCGCAACCCGGTGCATGCGGCTTTGCTGCTGGTGCTGGCGTTCTTTACGTCGTCGGGATTGTGGCTGCTGTTGCAGGCCGAGTTTCTGGCGATCACGCTGGTGCTGGTGTACGTGGGCGCGGTGATGGTGCTGTTTTTGTTCGTGGTCATGATGCTGGACATCAATATCGCCAAGCTGCGTGAAGGTTTCTGGAAATACCTGCCGCTGGGCGGGGCCGTGGCGCTGCTGCTGGTGCTGGAAATGGGCATGATTTTAACCAGTCGGTCGGTTGGCTTTGGCGATGTCGCGCAGCCGCCCGCGCTGCCGGCCAACCTCTCCAACACCAAGGAACTCGGCCGGCTGATTTACACCGAATATGTCTACCCATTTGAAATCGCCGCAGTGATTTTGCTGGTCGCGATTGTTGCGGCGATAGCGTTGACCTTGCGCAAGCGCAAGCTTGACAAATACGTGGATCCGGCGGCGCAAATCGCTGTGAAGCGCAAGGATCGCGTGCGTGTAATCAGTATGGCGAGCGAAGCACGCCAGGATACTGCGGAGAGCGGTGCTGACAGGGACAAGGGCGCGGAGCAAGCTGCCGGGAAAGCGCCGGACAAGGACGGCAAGCCCGCATGATCTCTCTTTCCAACTATCTGATTTTAGGGGCAATTTTGTTTGCCATTTCGGTGGTAGGCATATTCCTCAACCGCAAGAACATTATTGTTTTGCTGATGGCCATTGAGCTGATGCTATTGGCAGTCAACATGAATTTCGTGGCGTTTTCGCATTACCTCAATGATCCGGCTGGGCAGATTTTCGTGTTTTTTATCCTGACAGTTGCAGCTGCGGAGTCAGCCATCGGGCTTGCGATTCTGGTGGTGCTGTTCCGTAACCTCTCGACGATCAATGTCGAAGATCTGGATAAGCTCAAGGGATAGCCGCTGATGACGGGCATGCAAAAACTCTATCTGGTCGTGCCGCTGGCACCGTTGTTCGGTGCGATAGCGGCGGGCCTGTGCGGCTGGTTATTAAGCCGCCGCGCGGCGCACGCGATCACCATTGCGGGCATGCTGGTGTGTCTGGGCGCTTCAATCGCCGTCTACATGGACGTGATGGCGGGCAACCATTTCAACGGCGCTTTGTATACCTGGATGGTGTCGGGCAACGCCAAATTTGAAATTGGCTTTTTGATTGATCCCCTGTCGGCGACAATGATGATTGTGGTGTCGTTCGTGTCTTTGATGGTGCATATCTACACCATTAGTTACATGGCGGATGATCCAGGCTACAAGCGGTTTTTCAGCTACATCTCGCTGTTTACGTTCTCGATGTTGATGCTCGTCATGAGTAACAATTTCCTGCAACTCTTTTTCGGCTGGGA
>SYEN01000470.1 GCA_005800795.1 Burkholderiales bacterium
CAGTCTCGACATCAGTTCAAGCGAGTTGCTGGAAGCCAACGAGCGACTGCGTGAAGAAGGCCTGGCCCACCAGCAGATGCTGAAGAAAACCGAGGAACGCCTCGCGCTGGCATTAACTTCTGCCGATAACGTGGTGTGGGACTGGGATATCACGCGCAACAGCATTGCGATTACCAGCGCCGATAATCGCTTTCTGGGCCATCCGGCATCGTTTTACGCTGACGATGCAAAGCGCCTGTGGTCCATCGTGGAGGCTGGAGATGCGCCCGGTTACCTTGCAAGCGTCATTGCGCACCTGAAGGGCGAAACGCCGGTATTTACCAATGAAGCCTGGATGCGTACAGCGCGTGGTGAAGAGCGCTACGTTCAAATGCACGGCAAGGTTTCCGAACGGGACGCACGAGGACGGGCGCTGCGCATGGCGGGGATCGCGTATGACGTGACTCAGCGCAAATTGCTGGAAGAGAATCTGCGCCGTAACGATCTCAAGCTGCTTGAAAATGCCGAGCGTCTTAAAATCGCGCATGCGGCGGCTAAATTGATTGTATTCGATCACAATATTTCGAGCGGTGCCCAGACCTATAGTGATTCGCCTGTATGGTTGCGCGGGCCGCTGCCGGAGGACACCGGCCAATACCCGTTATTCAATGATCAGGTGCATCCCGACGACCGTGCGCAATTTGTCGCCGAGCGGCAGCACGCGCTGGATACGCTGCAGCCGGCCAGTCAGGAATACCGGATAGTGCGCACGGATGGCAAGGTGTTGTGGGCGCGCTCGTCCGTGACGGTGTTCGCCGGCGCGGATGGCAAGGCCGCGCGCATGGTCGTGGCGGTGCTGGATATTTCCGAACGCAAGCGACTGGAAGAAGACTTGCGTGCGGCCAAGGACAAAGCGGAAGCGGCCAGCCAGGCCAAGTCGCAGTTTCTGGCAAATATGAGCCACGAAATACGCACGCCGATGAACGGCGTGCTAGGCATGGCCGAGTTGTTGCTGGCAACGCCGCTGGATACCCGGCAACGGCACTTTGCCGAGACCGTGCGGCGGTCGGGCGAAGCCTTGCTGCATGTGATCAACGACATTCTCGATTTTTCAAAAATAGAAGCCGGTAAACTTTCGCTGGATCTTATTGATTTTGATCTGCGCGAAACGCTGGAAGACATCGCTCAATTGCTGGCAGAGGGGGCGGCGTCCAAGGGGTTGGAATTGTTGTGCCGTATCGCGCCGGATATTCCGGAGCAGATCAGGGGCGATCCGAACCGTATCCGCTAGGTGGTGACCAATCTCATCGGCAACGCCATCAAGTTCACCGTGAAGGGTGAGATCGAGTTGCGGGTGCGGGCCGAGTCGCGGGACGGTGAAGGTTGCGTGCTGCGGTTCGAGGTGCGTGATACCGGCATCGGCGTTCCGCAGGACGCGCAGGCACGCGTGTTTCAACCGTTTATGCAGGCAGACGGATCAACCACGCGTCTGTACGGCGGCAGCGGGCTGGGTTTGTCGATTTGCCGCGAACTCGTGCATCTGATGGGCGGCGAAATTGGTGTGCACAGCGAACCGGGCGCCGGTGCGACATTCTAGTTTACCGCGCGCACAGGTGTAGTACCGATCTCCGACCGGCAGGATGTCGGGCGCCGGCGTCAGGCACTGACGCTCGGCGGACGCCGCGTGCTGGTCGCAGATGATAATGCCACTACGCGTGACGTGCTGCGCGAGCAAATAACCGCCGGGCTGGGCATGCAATGCGCACTGGCAGCTGATGGTGCGCAGGCGATCACGATGTTGCGCGAGGCCGCGGCGCGGGGTGAACCGTTCGACGTGGCGCTGATCGATCGGGTGATGCCGCCGCCGGACGGCTATGGCGTCAGTGCCGCGGTGCGTGCCGACCCGGCGCTGGCCGAGCTGCCGCTGGTGCTGTTTTCGTCGTCCAGCCGCGCAGGCGAAGAGGATCTGGCAAAGGCGGGATTTGTGGCGGTGTTGACCAAGCCGATCCGGCAGGTGGATTTGCTGCATGCCCTGTGCACGGCGCTCAAGTTGTCCACGGATCTGAACGCGCAATCGTTCAGGATGCGTATCGCAGCGTCCCGGGAGCCACAGGTGAAGGGTAAGGTGCTGGTGGCCGAAGATAATGCTGTCAATCAGGAAGTGGTGCAGGCCATGTTGCAGGGTAGCGGTTGCACGGTGCGCCTTGCCCACAACGGCGCGCAGGCGTTGAAAGCGATTCAGAGCGAGCCTTTCGATCTGGTGTTTATGGACTGCCAGATGCCGGAAATGGATGGCTATGCGGCGACGCGCGCGGTACGTGCCCTCGAGGCGCAGGGTATGATCCGGCATATTCCGATTGTGGCGTTGACGGCGCATGCTACGGAGGCCGACCGTCAGATCTGTCTGGCCGCCGGTATGGACAGTTTCCTTAGCAAGCCTTTCACGCAAGCCGCGTTGCGCGAGGAACTGTTGCGGTGGCTGCCGCTTTCAGGAGAGGATGCAAAATCAATGGCAAGTAGTGGACATCAGCAACAGGCGCCGGCAGCACAAGCGGAAGGCGTGGAGGGACTCGATCAGCGCGCGCTCGACGAACTGCGCGCGCTGGATCCTGAGGGTGCCGCGGGCCTGTTTAATCAGATCATTCAGTGTTATCTGGACGACACGCCGAAGCAGATCGCGCAATTGCGTACGGCCACCTTGGCCGAAAATATTGAAACCATGACGCGCAGCGCGCACTCCATGAAGTCAAGCAGCTTCAGTGTCGGTGCGAAACGTGTGGGTGAGCTCGCGCGCGACATCGAGGCCAAGGGGCGCGCTAATTCCACAGACGGCTGCCACGCGCTGCTGGCCGAGCTTGAAGAGCAGTATGCGGCGGCTGATACCCAGCAGCGCGCGTGCATGACGCCGCCACGGGCGTAATTTAGAACATTCAATAAAATCATGAGGTTGGGTTTCATAGGTTTGGGGGCCATGGGGCGCCCGATGGCGTTGCATTTGATGAAGCATGGCCACACCATGGGCGTGTACGCGCGGCGCGCAGAATCCGCTGCGCCGATCGTGGCAGCGGGTGCCACGCGTTACGGCACGCCCGCAGCGCTTGCTGCACAATGCGACGTGATTTTCACCATGGTGACCAGCTCGCAGGACGTCGAAAACGTCGTGCTCGGCGCGGATGGCATCGCACAGGGTTTGCAACCCGGCAGTGTGCTGGTGGACATGGAAACGATTTCACCGGCGGTGGCGCGACGCGTCGCCGCTGAGCTGGCGAAGCAGGGTGTTGAAATGCTCGATGCGCCAGTCTCGGGCGGGCCCGCCGGCGCGGAACAGGCCACGCTGGCGATCATGGCGGGTGGCAAGCCGGAAGTCTTCGAGCGCATCAAACCGCTGTTTGCCTGCATGGGCAAAACCATTGTTCGTGTGGGCGACAGCGGCGCGGGGCAAATCACCAAGGCGTGCAATCAACTGTTGCTGCTGGTGACGGCGCAGGGCGCGGCGGAAGCGCTGGCGCTTGCCAAACGCTGCGGTGTCGATCCGGCGACGGTGCGCGAGGTGCTAATGGGCGGCATCGCAGCGAGCCGTGTGCTGGAGGTTTTCGGCAAGCGCATGGTCGAACGCAACTTCGCCAACGGCATCGACACGCGGCTCTATCACAAGGACATGAATATCGCGCTGGGCCTGGTGCATGAACAGGGCGCTGCGGCGCCAGCGGCGTCGGTGACCATGCAGCATATCAATGCGGCCATCGGGCGTGGTGAGGGCACCAGCGATCTTGCGGTACTGATTGAGGTGCTGGAAGGGTTGAGCCGGAAGTAATGTAAGCATTTGTTTTTATTGATTATTTTAGAAAGAGACATTTGTGAGTTTCACCCAGCCAGAAGGCGCACCGGTTCGTTTGCATCGCTCTGAACTGGCAGTGCCCGGTTCAACCCCTGCATTGTTTGAAAAGGCCGCGCGCTCGGCAGCCGATGTGATTTTTCTCGATCTCGAAGACGCGGTCGCGCCCGGCGACAAGGAACAGGCGCGCATCAATGTGATTCAGGGTTTAAACAACGTCGATTGGGGCGCAAAGGGCATGAGCGTGCGCATCAACGGCGCGGACACGCACTACATGTATCGCGACGTGATTGACATCGTGGAGAACTGCCCTCGGCTCGACATGATCATGATGCCCAAGGTGGGCGTGCCTGCCGACCTTCACGCGCTGGACATGCTGGTGACGCAGATTGAAACCTCGCGTGGCAGAACCAAAAAAATCGGCTTTGTGGCGCTGATCGAAACCGCACTGGGTTTGGCGAATGTGGAAGCGATTGCGCAATCCCTCTCGTACACATCCCGCCGGCTCGAGGCGATGTACTTTGGCGCAGGCGATCTGGCGGCGTCACTGCGCATGCGCACCACCTCCATCGGCGGGCTGCACCCCGATCACGGCGTGTTAAGCGACGCCGATGCGGCGGGGCAACGCAGCTATATACAGACTGACCCGTGGCATGCCGCGCAGCAGCGCGTGGTGGTGGCGTGCCGTGCGTACAGCTTGCGGCCGCTCGACGGCGCTTTTGGCGATATCAAGGATGCTGCGGGATTTTTGGCCGCGACCAAACGTGCGGCGGCGATGTGGTTCGCCGGACGCATGGCGATTCATCCATCACAAATCGCACCGTCCAACGCGGCGTTTAGTCCCAGCGAAAAAGAAATCGCCGATGCGCGCCGCGTGCTGGAAGCGATGGCCGAAGCCGCGCGCGAAAAACGCGGTGCGGTTCAAGTCGATGGACGGTTGATCGACGAGGCGAATTTGCGCATGGCACGGAATATTGTGGCGATGGCGGAGGCTATTGCGGCAGCAAAGTAGTGGTGGTTTTGTGCCCGAATTAAATTTAATTTGAGCACAAAAACCAACCCCGTCGTTCCCGCGCAGGCGGGAATCCATAACACAGTGCCATCTGAGTCGGGCTTATGGGTTCCCGCCTGCGCGGGAACGACGGGGTTTGGAGTGTACGCTTTTCGGTGCTATGCGATTGTGAATGCTGACATGTGAATCGTGGTGACAGCAAAGTGCGTAATGCACAATGCACATCGCGCATCACGTCACGCGAACACCAACCTACCCACACCATTCTCCTTCACCAGCGAAACCCGCCGCTCGTGATACTGCGCCAGCACGGGCCGGTGCCCGATGCTGATCACGGTGGTACCGGGCAACTGCGTGCGCAGCAGACCGTAAAGCCGCGCCTCGGCTGGCTCATCCAGCGACGCCGTGCCTTCGTCCATGAACAGCCAGTCGGGTTTGGCGAGCAGCGCGCGGGCAAAGGCAATGCGCTGTTGTTCACCGCCGGAGAGCTGCTGCGCCCAGTGCTGTTCTTCATTGAGGCGTTTGACGAGTTGCAGCAGATCGCAATCGTCGAGCACGCGCGTGTAATCGGCATCGCTATACGTTTCAGGCGGCGCGGGGTAAGCCAGCTGCGCACGCAGCGTGCCGATGATGAGATACGGCTTCTGCGGCAGGAACAACACGCTTTTGCCCGCCGGCAGATGCACTCTGCCGCCGCCCCACGGCCACAGACCAGCCAGCGCGCGGAACACGGTACTTTTGCCGCTACCGGAGGCGCCGGTGATCAGCACGGATTTTCCGGGATCGAATTTCAGCGTAAAGGGTGTGACCAGCGGCGTGCCGTTGGGCAAACGTAACTCGATGTTGTCGCCGCTGACACTCGTATCGGAGCTTGCCGCGGTGACGATGCCCGGTTCCTTGATGCTGGCTTCTCGTGTGCGCTCCATCGCGGCCTGAAAGCCGGTGAGTCGGTCTACAGTGGCCTTCCAGTGTGCGAGTTGCGTGTACGCCGTGACAAACCATGACAGCGCACCCTGCACTTGGCCGAAAGCGGAGGCGGTCTGCATCAAATCACCCAGCTTGATCTGGCCCGAAAAGTAACGGGGCGCCGCCACCACGAACGGAAAAATGATCGCGATTTGCGAGTAACCCGCGCGAAACCAGGTGAGCTTTTTCTGCCGTTTCATGATTTCCCACCAGTTGAAGGCTACCGCGCCAAAACGTTCGCGCAGGGCGCGTATCTCGCCTGTTTCGCCGCGATGCAGCGCGATGCCTTCGGCGTTTTCACGAAAGCGCACCAGCGAAAAGCGAAAATTCGCTTCGACTTTCTGTTGTTCGAAATTCAGCGGAATCAACGGCCGGCCAATCAAGTGCATCAGCCATGTGCCCATCACCGCGTATATCAGTGCCACCCACACCATATAGCCTTGAATTTCAATGGTGCTGCCGCCAAGCGTGAAGCTCACCGCGCCCGACAGGCCCCACAAAATCGTCAGAAACGAGCCCAACGTGACCACCGCCGACATGAAGCCCAGCGTGAGATTCAGCGTGCGGTCGACAAATTGCGCAAGGTCATCGGCGATGCGTTGATCCGGGTTGTCAGTGTCGCCCGCCAGTTGCAAGCGGTAGTAGGTGCGTTCGGCGATCCAGTCGTTGAGGTAGTGATCGGTGAGCCAGCGCCGCCAGCGAATTTGCAGCATCTGGTTGAAATAAAGCTGATAGACCGATGCGATGATGAAAATCACCGCGAGGCCCGTGAAGCGCCAGAGCAATTCGTAGAATGCAGGTAAGTCTTTGTTTTGTAATGAATTATAGAAACCGTTGTTCCACTGGTTAAATTGTACTTCGAGGTAAACCAGCCCCAAATTGATGGCGATGATTAGTGCCAGTAGCGCGCGTGCTTGTACTTTTTCTTCGGAGTACCAGTAGGGCCGGGTGAGCCGCCACAGGTCTTTGAGAAAACTTCTTACGTTTGCCATTGTGTTCGTCATCGTGTTTGCTCCGTTGCCTGCCGCATCGATGGCAACGATGTTACCCGCAAATCTCAAGTCCCCGCTTTGCCGATGATGAAAACGGGACTACACTGATCGTGCAGTCGTTTCAAAGGCATTTCGTGGCAGGCCAACATGAATGGAGGCAGCGATGAAAACAGTGAAACAGTTATTGCAGGTGAAGGGAGGTACGGTGTTCGCGGTGGCGCCGGGCGACAGCGTGCTGGATGCCATCAAGGTGATGGCGGAAAAAAGCGTCGGTGCGCTGGTGGTGCTCGAAGCAGGGCGATTGGCGGGCATGGTGTCCGAGCGTGATTACGCGCGCAAGGTGATCCTGCTGGGCCGCTCGTCGCAGGACACGCCGGTGCGCGAAATCATGACGGCGCGCGTGATCACGGTACAATCCGAACAAACTGTCGAAGACTGCATGGCGTTGATGACGCAGTACCGCATCCGTCATCTGCCGGTGGTCGATGGCGGCAAACTCGCGGGTGTGTTGTCGATTGGAGATCTGATTAAAGAAGTGATCGCCGACCGTGAGGAAACCATCAAGCAGTTGGAGAGTTACATCCACAGTTGAGCGCGGGGCTGGCTGTAAACCACGCCGCCAGTGACATGCGCCAACGCCAACCCCAATGTGAATTGGAGCAGCAATGAAATTTGGCGCAATCATCATCGGTGACGA
>SYEN01000471.1 GCA_005800795.1 Burkholderiales bacterium
AGCCAGAAAAAGAGAAATTACCCAAAAACGGCAAATGCTATTCCCGGTACGATTAGTTGATTTTGCTACGCTTCAATGTTGGGATTGCTTTGACGCGGACGTCGGTAAGGATTCTGCGCGCGAAATTCGTGAATATTTCATTCCTGATTTTAGCGAGTGGAAAGTTAACCACGATAAATATCAATAAGAGCTTTCTCGGTTGCTTAGAGACCTCAAGGCATGATCGCCATATTGCCCGAAGCTCAAAAAAATGCGCCATTGTTCCAACAATGATGACGCAAGTAAAGTAACGAGTTGGAACTACTACACATGGCGCTTAGCTCGATTTCCCTTCATAGAGCGTAATCGGCGGATAGGCCTTCGGGTCAATCATTACATCGATCAAAGTCGTTTGCGGTGACTTCATCGCCTGCTCCAATGCCGGTTTGAAATCCCCCGGCTTTTCAACCCGCACGCCCTCACACCCGCACGCGCGCGCAATCGCCGCGTGATCCACCGGCGCAAACTGGCAGGCATCAGTGTGGCTGCCATACATCACTTCCTCCGCATGCCACTGATATCCAAGTATTTGATTATTAAGAACAATTAATATCACCTTGGTTTTCATACGCACGGCTGTTTCCAGCTCCGACCACATGTGCGCAAACGCGCCGTCGCCGGTGATACAGATCACTTCGCGTGAGGGATGCGCGATTTTTGCCCCTATGGCAGCGGGGAATCCCCAGCCCAAACCAGCCAGCCCGCGTCCAGTTAAAAACCGTTGTCCGGCGTATTGCGCGGTGAGGTAATTCATCGCCCAGATGGATGAATAGCTGGCGTCGGTGACGATTTGCACATCACTGGTCATCACACTGAGCAATTCGTTCATCAGGCGCTCGGGTCGTATCGGTACGAGGTTTGAATTCAACATCGCGTCGGCTTCAGCTTGAAACGCTTTTTTCCCGATGGCGATTTTTTGCTCCACTTCACCGCGAGCCGCTCGCCGCGCTGAGAGGTCCAGGCAGGCCATCGCGTCGCTCAACGCCTGCAAGGTGACTTTCGCATCGCCCACCAGCCGCAGCGCTTCATAGTTGCGGCCGACTTCGAGACTGTCCACGTCGATGTGGAAATAACGCGCCGATTTTGGAAACAGCGTCCATGAATCCGTGCCGTTCTGGTTGGTGCGGTCACCGACGAACAGCACACAATCCGCGCGATCCACCAGTTCGCGCAGGTGCCGCGCCATGCCGCGCGTGCCCATGAAATAGCCGATCACACCCAGCGACAACGCGTGCGTTTCAGCTACCGCGCCCTTGCCCATGCTGGTGGTGGCAACAGGCAAGCTTGCGGATTCCTGCAAATCCGCCAGCACCTCGTGCGCGCCCGACAGATGCACCCCACCGCCCGCGACGATCATCGGATATTTCGCTGCGGCCAGCAACTTGGCGGCTTCGACGATACGTGCCGGGTCAGCCATGCAGCGATCCAGCGGATAGGTGCCGAGCGAGGCTTGCCGCTGTTCACCCAAACTATCCGGCGCAGCTTCCAGCAACAAATCCTGCGGGAACAACAGCACCACCGGCCCCGGCCTGCCACTGGCAGCGGCGGTAAACCCCATATCCACATAGTCTTCGATGCGTGACAGGTCCGCCACGCGTTTCACCCACTTCGCGCAGCCGCGAAAAATGTCGAAGTGATCGAGTTCCTGAAAGGCATTCTTATCAGTCTGATTGCGACGCACGTCCTGTACGATGGCGACCATCGGTACGGATGCCTTGAAGGCTTCCGCCAGGCCAGGTGCCAGCAACGCTGCTGCCGGGCCATTTTGCGCTGTGACCACCGCGACTTTTTGCGAAGCACGCGCGTAACCGTCCGCCATCGCAGCGCCGGCATTTTCCGTGCGATAGGCAATCTGCCGCATGCCAAATTCCGGAATCACCAGCAGTAGCGCGGAAGGCAGGCTTTGACCGAACAACACCTCGACGCCATGGCGTTTTAGCGCGCGCGCCAACACATGTGCGCCACACGGGTTGGGCAGCTTGTGCTGCGCGGCGGATGATGCCACGTTGTCAGATACGGTATTCATCCGGTCTCCCTGAAAATGATTCACGATTGCCCGTCTGGCAGACAGTATAACAACGCCATCACGGAGACGGCGCAGGTGGCTCATGAGCCACAACGCGATCGGGATATAATTCTACTCATCGTTGCCCACTGTCAAAGGAACATCCCATGTCTGAAAACGCCGCCGTCCAACCGTCCCCGCACTTGCCGCTGAGCGGCATTATCGTGCTCGATTTGACACTCGCGCGCGCCGGCCCCACCTGTGTACGCCACCTCGCCGACTGGGGCGCGGATGTCATTCGGGTGGAACCGCCCTCCACCGGCGGCGAAGATGTGGTGGGCCGCCGCAACGGATCGGATTTTCAGAACCTGCATCGCAACAAGCGTGCAATCCAGCTGAATCTCAAGACCGAAGAAGGCTACAAGGTCTTTATGAAGCTCGTCGAAAAAGCCGACGTGCTGGTGGAAAACATGCGTGCACCGGTGAAGGGCCGTCTCAAGATCGCCTACGACGATCTGAAAAAAGTGAACCCGCGTCTGGTCTACGGCAGCATCAGCGGCTTTGGCCAAACCGGGCCTTATAGTCAGCGCGGCGGTGTCGATCAAATCGCGCAAGGCATGGGTGGCCTGCAATCGGTGACCGGCGAAGCAGGCCGCGGGCCGATGCGCGTGGGCATCCCGATTTCGGATTTGTGTTCCGGCAGTTTTCTGGCGATGGGTATTTCGATGGCGCTGTTTGACCGCAGCCGCACCGGCGAAGGCCGTTGGGTACACACCAGCCTGCTCGAGTCGCAGATTTTCCTGATGGATTTTCAGGCATCGCGTTACCTCGTGCGTGGCGAAGTGCCGGGCCAGACCGGCAACGATCACCCGACGTTTACGCCCACCGGTGTGTTCAAAACCAGCGACGGTTACATGAACATTGCCGCCAGCTCAGGCCGGCTGTGGGAGAGATTCTGCGATGCAGTGGAAAAGCCCGAATGGAAAGCTGATCCGAAGTGGAGTACGGCGGTAGGCCGCACACAAGATCGCCCCGCGCTGAATGCCGCGATTTCCGAAGTCACGAAACACAAACCTGCTGCGCACTGGGTCGAGGTATTCGAGGCCGCCGGCATCCCCGCCGGCCCGATCAACACCATGGACAAAGTATTTGCCGATCCGCAAGTCAAGCATATCGGCATGGCCGCGCCACTCAAAACCAAGCTGTTTGGCGACACCAAGTTTGTCGCATCACCGCTGAATTTTCACGGCATGCCGCGCAAGCTACGCTGCGAGACACCCGAACCGGGACAGCACACCAACGAAGTGCTGAATTGGATTGGGGTTTCGGCGGATGATCAGGCTAAATTGAAAGCAGCAGGAGCGATTTAAGCAGCGCAACCGCCGCCGCTACAAAGAAAAACGCCACACAGCCCGAAAGTTGTGTGGCATTTTTTCCTTTTAAATCAAATACTTATATCAAACCAACCGCATCCCGTTGTTAAACGGAATGTGCCGGACCATGGTGCCGGTGGCGGCGTAAATCGCGTTCAATACTGCGGGCACCACCACGCAAATCGTCGGCTCGCCCACGCCGCCCCAGAAGTCATAGGTGTTCAGCAGCACGGTTTCAACCTTGGGCATGTGCTGGATCTTTGGCATGGCAAGCTTGTCGAAGTTGACGTCGTAAATCTTGCCGTCGCGCACCGACGATTCGCTCATCAGCGTGCTGATACCCATCGCGACCCCGCCCTGCACCTGCGTGGCGATTTGTTCCAGACTGACCGCATGGCCGCAATTGGTGGCCAGCACCATGCGATGAATCTTCACATCGTTGCCGTTCACCGACACCTCTGCAGTCGCTGCCGAATAGCTGCCGTAGCCCATGAACTGCGCAATGCCGCGATGCACGCCCGGCGGCAGCGGCTTGCCCCAATCGCCCTTTTCCGCTGCAGCGTTCAACACGCCGAGGTGATACTTGTGTTTGCCAAGCAGCGCCCGACGAAACTCCACCGAATCGCGGCCCGCCGCACGCGCACATTCCTCGATAAAGCATTCGGCGAAAATACCGTTGTGATTGGTATTCACGCCGCGCCACGGGCCGACGGGCACGTGCGAGTTGCGCATGGCGTACTCGGTGCGCAGATTGGGCGGCGTGTAGCCGAACTGAGCATCGTTGGGGAACATGTTCGGCTCTTTCCACAAGCCCTGCAGCTGACGCCGGTCGCGGCCATCCTTGATCGCCGCCGGGTTGGCAAACGCATTGATTGATTGCCCCGTCACGCGGATATGCAGGCCCACCAGATTGCCCTTGGCATCCAGGCCCGCCGAACAACGCGCTTGTTGAATTGGACGATAGAAATCGTGGCCCAGGTCTTCCTCGCGCGTCCACAGCATTTTCACCGGCGTGCCGGGTGGCAGTTGCTTGGCAATCAATGTCGCCTGCCGGGTGAAATCCTGATTACCGCCACGGCGCCCAAAGCCGCCGCCCAGATCCATTTTGTACACTTCGCATTGATTCAGCGGCACACCGGCGGTTTGTGACAATGTCGCCATCGAAGCCTCGGCGTTTTGCGTCGCCACCCAACATTCGGCTTTGCCCGGCGACAGGCGCACCGTGGCGTTCATCGGCTCCATGCACACGTGCGGGATAAACGGCGAGTGATACACCGCCTCGACCTTGGTCACAGCGCCCGCAATGGCCTTGATCGCGTCACCGTCGTTGATATCGGCGAACACGTTGTCATTGCCGGTGAGGCCCGAGGCCACGTGTTTCATGATGTCGGTCTGCTGCACTTTGGCGTTGGGGCCTTCGTCCCACACCTTGGGCAACGCTTCCAGTGCCTTTTTCGCCCGCCACCAGGTATCGGCCACCACCGCAACGGTGGTTTCGCTCACACGCAGCGCCTGCGGTTTGCCGGGCATGTTGGCGATTTTCGACTGATCGAAACTCACCAGCTTGCCGCCGAATACCGGGCAAGCCATGATCGCCGCGTGCAGCATACCGGGTAACGTGACGTCCACCGCGTACTTCTTGCTGCCGTCGAGTTTATCGCCGGTATCCAGGCGCTTCACCGGCTTGCCGGCGATTTTCCACTGACGCGGATCGCGCAGCTTGATCGATTTCAGATCCGGCGGCGTAACCTTGGCTGCTGCGTCTGCGACTTTGCCGTAACTCGTGCTGCGGCCTGATGCCTTATGGGTGATGATGCCCTTGTCCACGGCAAGCTCACTGGCGGGCACTTTCCATTCATTCGCCGCTGCCTGCACCAGCATGATTTTCGCCGCTGCGCCTGCACGGCGCACGTAGTCGTGCGAAGTGCGTATGCCGCGGCTGCCGCCGGTGGACACTCGCGCGCATAGACCTCGGTGGTC
>SYEN01000472.1 GCA_005800795.1 Burkholderiales bacterium
CGCGCTCGCAAAATTTTCCGCACTTGCTTTGTGCGCCGCCGGTGTCGCGCTGGGCGCCGCAACGCTGGCGTACGCACAAACGTATCCGCAACGCCCCGTGCGCGTGATCGTCGCGTTCGCGGCGGGCGGTGTCGCCGATCTGCAGACGCGCATCGTTGCGCAAAAATTGAGCGAGCTCTGGCAAACCAGTGTGGTGGTGGATAACCGTCCCGGTGCGGGCGGCAATATTGCGGCAGGCATAGCCGCCAGAGCACAGCCCAACGGCTACACGCTGCTTACTTGCAACTTCGCCACGCATGGGCTGAATCCGGCGGCGTACAGCAAATTGCCGTACGATCCGCTGAAGAATTTTGCACCCATCGCGCTGATCGGCACCGCGCCTAGCGTTCTCGCCGTGCATCCGTCGCAGCCGTCGCGTTCGATGAGTGAATTGCTTGCTTTTGCCAAGGCGCATCCGGGCAAACTCACCATGGGTTCGTCGGCGGGTGGCACGTCGCAGTATCTGTCGGTGGAGTTGCTCAAGATGATGACCGGCGTGGACCTCACTTACGTGCCGTACAAGGGCGGCGCGCCAGCGTTGACGGATTTGCTGGGAGGGCAGGTGCAATCCATCATTGCCGCATTGCCGACGGTGATTGGTTTTCTGCCTGGTGGCCGCATGCGCGCACTGGGCGTGACTTCCGCAGCCCGTTCGCCACAGGTGCCGAATATTCCCATCATCGCCGAGTCCGGCGTGCCGGGGTTTGAAGTGGTCGGCTGGAACGGCCTGTGCGCACCCGCCGGAACGCCGCCTGCGATCATAAACAAGGTGAGTGCCGACACCACGCGTGCGGTGAACGCCCCCGATACGCGCCAGCGCTTGGTCGAGCAGGGCACCGATACGCGGCCCATGACACCTGCTCAGTTCGACGCTTTCATGCGTGCCGAGATTGCGAAGTGGGGGAAGGTGGCTCGGGCGGTGGGTCTTAAACTGGATTGAGCGCGTTACAATCCGATTTTATCGATTCCACGGACGATCACGCTCATGGCCATGCGCATCTGGCATCAAAGTTTTACCGTATTGCAGGATTTGCCCGCGTACGACGACGCATTGAAAGCGCACTTCAAAAAAGTCGCACGGCCCGATACCGAGATCGTCATGCACGGCATGGCAGAAGCTACGTATCCCACCAACTACCCCGGTACGGACATTTGCTTTGAGGTGATCCAGCGGCTGCACGGCCCGCAGTTTTTGATGGCGGGCATCGCCGCCGAAGAGGCGGGTTTTGATGCCTACGCCATCAGCAGCATCCCCGATATCATGTTGCGCGAAACGCGGGCATCGCTGAATATTCCCGTAGTGGGCTATGGCGAATCGGCGATGCTGTTTGCCTGCACGCTAGGCGAGAAATTCGGCATCCTCAATTTCATCGAAGGCATGCACGGGCAGCTGGCCGACAATGCCGTGCGCTACGGGCTGGCGAGCCGCTTTGTCGCCGCGCGGCAGGTGGGTTTTACCTTTGCTGATGTGCTAAAAGGTTACAGCAACCCGGCGCAACTCATCGAGCGCTTCAAGGCGTCCGCGCGCAAAATGATTGCCGACGGCGCTGATGTGATTATTCCCGGCGAAGCGCCGCTGTGCGTGTTGCTGGCGAACAACGGTGTCAGCCGTGTGGACGACACACCGGTGATGGATTCGCTGGCAGCTTGGGTCAAGTTGGCGGAATCACTGGTCGATCTGCGGCGCACCAGTGGCCTGTCGCCCAGCCGCCGTGGTTACTTTCAGGGCATGCCGCCTCGTGAGCGGCTGAAGGAACTGCTGGCGTTTTATGGGCAGGCGCGCCTCGCACCCAAGCCCTGACGCATGAAAGGCGGGTGCTTGCAGCGTTCGTGGGCCGCTTCACGATGGCTCCTGCTCGCGGTCCTGTTGCTGTCGCCCGGCCTTACCGGCCACGCTGCCGAATACTGGTACGACGGCCCCAATCCGCCGCGCTATGTGGCGCCACGTGCGGGCGAGCCGGCGCCACGCGTGGCGCTGGTGCTCGGCAGCGGCGGGCGGCGCGGCTTTGCGCACGCCGGTGTGTTGCGCGTGTTGGAGTCTGAGGGCATCAAACCGGATTTGATCGTTGGCGTCAGCATTGGTGCGGTTATCGGCGCACTCTACGCGGGCGGCATGACTGCGGCCGGTGTCGAGCAATTGGCGCTACAGCTTGATTTGTCGGCGCTGCGTGATTTGTCGTGGTTGTACTGGGGCCAGATACGCGGACAAAAATTGCAGGATTTCGTCAACGCACGCGTGGGGCAAAAGCCGCTGGAGGCTCTCGGTATGCGATTTGCGGTAGTGGCCACACGCCAGGGCGATGGCAAACCGCAGATTTTCAATGCCGGCGACACGGGGGCCGCGGTGCGTGCGTCCAGCGCAGTACCCGGCCGCTTTTATGCCTTGCGTGCTGATGGTGTGGCGTATGTGGATGGTGACGTAACCAGCCCGGTACCGGTGCGCGTGGCGCGCACTCTCGGTGCAAGCGTGGTGATCGCTGTGGACATATCGGCGCGTGTCGAGGGAGCACCCCAGGGCGTGCCCGATGACTGGCTGCGGGCCGACCGCGAACGGCGTCTGCGCATAGATGCCGAAACACGATTTGCCGACGTGTTGATCCATCCCGACATTGGCTACTTCGCGGGTTCGTCCGGCAACTACCGCACGCGCGTGATTACAGCGGCGGCTGAAGCTACGCGTGCGGCTCTACCGCGTATCCGCAATGCCATGACGGGAAAGCAACTACCTGCAAAGTAATCGGGTAAGTGCTATGCTAAACTATTGTTTTAAAAGAGATTTTAAAAGAAAATCAGGTAGCTGATCTACCATCTCGCAGTAATTGCCGTAGGGATGGCAAACCATAGGGCGCAGTTCGGACGAGGACGTCGTGAGACTGGTGCGGTTGGGGGAGAGCAACTCAAACTATGACAGGGATTCCACATCGGCGGCAAAAAAGCCGCCACGTGCTGGGCTGGAAAGCGGCTATAGCCTTTGATCCGTCGTCGAACAAGCCCGTGGTGCACACGCAAACGCAGGACGTTTCCGCAACCGGCGCGGCGGTGTTCACCGATTTTGGCGATTTGACGGGCACCCTGGTGACGCTGCTGCTGGCGATTCCTGAAGTCAAGGGCAAGCAGGCGCCACGCGTACTGAAAATGCGCGCGCGCGTGGTGTCGACCATGCGCACGCCCGGTATGAGCAAGCATCGCCACGGCTTGGTGTTTGTGCGTATGCCGGACGACGACGCCGAGACACTTACAGCAATGCTGGCGCGCATGCCGGAACCCGATCCGCCCACCACGCCGCCGCCCGATTTGTCCACGGTCAGTCGGTTGGAATGGCTGCGGCAACGCGCGCAGACCAAGCTCGCGGAAGAGGCAGCAAAACCACCCGAAGTGCCGCCTGCCGCCCGCATCGATGAGGCGCTGCGGCGCGCGTATGCCTATCTGCATGATCTGGCCACGCAACTGAATGTGGTCAAACCGGGCTATCCCAAAAGCTATGGCATTGCCGGCGTGCCGGAATTCAAAGGGCTCGCGTGGGAGTCGGGGCATGCCAACTTTCATACGCGAACCGTCGGTTACCAGACCAAATACTACGAGCGCGTGATTTTTCAGTTTCTGTTGTCGAGTGGCGGGCAGATCCGCGTGGCGCGCGAAGTGCCGGCGAGCGAGCGGCTGAAAAATCTGCTGGTCGATTGCAAGATTGATTTTTCCCTGCAGGACGTGCGCAATCCGCGCGGCCTGGTCGAGCGTGTCAACTTTGAATTTCCGTGCAAGGTGGCGGCCAGCCTACTGCTGACGGCGGAGCCTGACAGCGGCAAAATTATGCTGCACGCCAGTAATGTGTCTGGTTACGGCACCGTGCAACAGCTACTGGCGCCCGAGGCCGTCGATGACGCGTCGCTCAATGAGCTGTCGGGATTCATACTCGGTGAGGCCAAGGCATTGGGGCCGCTTTTGCTGCGCGGCGCGTAGGATCAGTTACATTTTTGCGTTTTGCCTGCCCAAGCGCCGCGCGATCAGCCACGGCAGCAGCGCCAGCAACATCGCCAGTGCCGCGAGGGGCATAATAATCAACAGCCGTTCCGGCCACGGCCCCAACAGGTCAACGATGCTGGGATTAAGTGGCCGCGAGGGCCCGGTGAAACCATAGTTGCTGCCGAGCATCAGATTGACGGGCAAGGTCAGCGCGACGTAACCGGCGCTCGCCGCACACGCGATGCCATAGTCGCGCCATCCAGGGCGGTATTTGTTGACAGCAAGATCGTAGATCGCGGCCATCATCACAAAGCCATGCAAAAACCAGAATGTCCAGAACACGCCGGAGGTGGGCGGCTCCACCAGACTCGGCGTAATCATCGCCTGTGTGCATAGCGAGAATGCCCAAAAGTACAACACCGCACGTGCCACGTGATACCGTGTCAGGAGGACAATGCTGGCGATCAGCGACGCGATATGGCACATCTGGAACGGTAGCGTGGTGACTGGATCGAAGCGTCCCGGCAGTTGCCACCAGCCATGCGCGATGAGCCACACCGCGAGGTTGGTGAACGCCAATGCGCGTTCGAACGGCGTTGGCGTTAGCGACACTTTTAGCGTGTTGCGTTGCTTGCGGCCATAGCGCACGGCCAGCGCAATCAGCACGGTGATGCACAGCAGCGTGAGGCCGTGCGTCAGCGTGAACGGACGGAACGGTTCCATAATCAAATCAGCCGCTGGCGCGCGCGAGCTGCAACACTACCTGCATCGGAAACATAACTATTTGATTTTATTAAGTAATTTTTCAATGAGCTGTGGCGGTAACGAGGCTGCCTCCAGCCCGATGCGCCGCTGCATTTTGATCGCGGCTTCTTCGCTGCGATAGTAGCGCGGCACGGTGCGCACGAATGCAAAACCAAGCGATTGATAAAACAATCGCGCCACCTGATTGGTGGCGCGCAGTTCCAGTTGAATTTCGGTGATGCCCGCAGTGAGCGCGGATTGTTCCAGCCACGCCATCAGCGCGCGGCCTATGCCCTGACGCTGATGTGCGCCGGCCACTGCCAGCAGATTCAGATGCAGTTTGTCGTCGCCGAATTCTCCGATGGCAAATCCCGCAATTTCACCGTTGACTTCGGCCACGGCCACGCAATGTTCGCGATGATGAAGAGCGCTCAACACGCGCTCGGGACTCCAGCTCCAGCCGCGCAGGCCCACTTCAATCAGGCAGCGCGACATGACCGCGATCGGCCGCGCATCCACGTCAACCGCCAGGCGGATGGTGGGAGCAGGCGCCGTCAAAATTACGCCTTGTTCTTAGGAATGAATTTCAGCGCAACGCCGTTGTTACACCAGCGTTCACGCGTGGGCTGCGGGCCGTCTTCAAACACGTGGCCGTGGTGGCCGCTGCACTTGACGCAGTGATACTCCGTGCGCGGAAGCACCAGTTTGTAATCCGTTTTTTTGTTGAACGCGCCGGGGATGGTGGTGAAAAAACTCGGCCAGCCGGTGCCGGACTCATATTTCATCGCCGAGGTAAACAGCGGCAGATCGCAGCCGCGGCACACAAACACACCGGCGCGCTTTTCTGCATTGAGCGGGCTGGTGCCGGCGCGTTCGGTGCCTTCGTCGCGCAGCACGTTATATTCGATGTCCGACAAACGCTTGCGCCACTCGTCCTTGCCGAGTTTCAGCGGCGGTGTGGTCGTGACGGGCGGCGTGCCGTCGGCGAGCAGGGCCTTCCAGTTTTTCTGCATGTCGTCGATGGCTTTTTTGTCGAGCGATTGCGCCTTGGCACTGCGTCCCGATAAAGCGCCATAGGCTGCCAGCGCCGCCATACCTTGAATAAATCCGCGTCTTTCCATGGGTGTCTCCTGAGTCCTGAATTTCAGACCGCTGGCGCCGGGAAAGATTCCCCGGCGCTTGCCTACGTGCGATTGCGGATTGGTCGGTGGCAGCGGCCTGGCCTTACAGTCTTACCACTTACAATGAGGCTTCTGAACCAAAGATGACGGTGCATTCGCTTGAAAGGACACCCCCATTGCCTTGCGCCAGCGCCACGTCGCAGTTCTTGACCTGCCGCTGGCCGCATTCACCGCGAATCTGGCGAATGGCTTCGATCATGACCAGCAGGCCGTACATGCCTGGATGGCAATACGACAACCCGCCACCGCTGGTGTTTACCGGCAGGGAGCCGCCGGGCGCGATGGCGCCGCTGGCTACGAACGGTCCGCCTTCGCCCTTTTTACAGAAGCCGAGGTCTTCGAGGAACAATATCGGCGTGATGGTGAAGGCGTCGTAGAGCGACAGCATTTGCATGTCCGACGGTTTCATCTTCGCGGCCGCGTACGCCTGCGCGCCCGATTCTTTGGCCGCGCTGACTGTGAAATCCGGCATGCTCGAAATATTCGCGTGCGACAGCGATTCGCCGGTGCCCAGCACATACACCGGTTTCTTTTTCAGCGACTTGGCGCGGTCGGCGCGCACCATCACGATCGCGCCGCCGCCATCAAGCACGAGGCAGCAATCGCGCACGGTGAACGGGTAGCTCACCATGCGCGCGTTGAGCACCTGTTCGACGGTGAGCGGGTCTTTTTCCCATGCCTTGGGATTCATCAGCGCCCATTTGCGCGCCGACACCGCGACTTCGGCGAGTTGTTCGCGCGTGGTGCCGTATTGATGCATGTGGCGTATGGCCGCCATGGCGTAGGCGCTGCCCGGCAGAAACGGCCGGTAGGGCGACTCATAGGGATTGAAATCGCGCGGGCTGGCGGCGGCGCGTGACACCGAGCGCTGTGTGCTGCCGTAGGCGATGACTGCCACGTTGCACAGGCCGAGCTGTAGCGCAGCGTGCGCGTGTGCCACATGCGACATGAACGAGGAGCCGCCGATGATGGTGCCATCGAAATATTTGGGTTTGATGCGCAGATATTCGGCAAACGCCATCGGCCCCATGCGCACCTGCGTGGCCGCGATGAACAGGCCATCCACGTCTTTTAGCGTGAGGCCGCAGTCTTCCAGTGCGCGCAGCGTGGCTTGCGCCATCAGGTCCATCGGGTTGGTGTTGGGCGCAACCTGGCCCAGATCGGATTCCGCCGCCCCCACCACGGCAACACTGCCGCGTTGCAGTCCCGCGAGATTTGCGTTGGCCATTATTGTTTCTCCACGGGCGTGAATACGGGATACGGTGCGGCTTTTTCCGTGGCGGGATGCACGCGGAATTTCACGCGCATGCCGATCTTGACCTGCATTGGGTCGATATCTTCCACCCGGCTCATCATGCGAAAGCCTTCGTCCACATCGATCATCGCCACATTCAGCGGCGGTTCACCTTTGTAGTGCACCACGGTGGTGGTGTAGACCGTACCCAAGCCTTTGGACACGCGCCATTCGATGTTTTCGCTGCCGGTGCCTGGAGCACAGGCGCGAGGGTAGAAAAACGGCTGGTTATCATCCAGGCAAACCTGATAGGCAAGTTCGCCCTTCACGAGGTGGGCCTGAAAAACCCCGAGCGGGGATTCCTTTAATAAACTGGGCATGGGTTGTCCTTCGTGGGTTGTACTTGAAATGGTCCGTGTGGAACGGTACGTGTGGGGCAGGTGTAGTTAAGGCGCAATTATTTTAACGCTGAACAGGCGGCGAGGCTCCGTTCAATTGACCGCGCAGCAGCTGGGGGGTAAATTACGTTTCGCGAAAAGCCCTTGCCGATGCCGTTTGGGCCGGCCGCAAAACGTCATATTGTCCAAACGTAGTACGCAACATCAAACAACGAAATTCCGCCCCCTTGAATCGTATCGAAGAACTCGCTGAAGAGTTGTCGATGACCGAGTTGGTCCGGCTGCAGGATTTGCTGTCCAAGGCCATTGTGCGGCGGTTTGAAAAGCGACTCGCGCTGGCGTTTAGCGACATGGTGGGATCCACCCCGTACTTCGCGCGCTTCGGTGATCAGGAAGGGCGCAAGCTTCAGCAGCGTCACTATGATTTTGTCGGTGCCGCCATCGCGCCCGAGGGCGGACGCGTGGTGGATACTGCGGGTGACGGCGTGTTTTTTGTGTTCGATAGCGCGACGCAAGCCGCGCGCGCCGTGGTCAATCTGCTGCGCGCCATCGCACAGGACAACGACAGCCGCGCCGCTGATCACCGGTTGAACGTGCGTGCCGGCATTCATATCGGACCGGTGCTGACCGACGGCGTGCTGGTTTCCGGCGATTCGGTCAATTTTGCCAGCCGCGTCGGCAGTACGGCGGGCACGAATGAGCTGCGTCTGTCGGCTGCGGCACACGCCGAGTTGTCCGACATGGAACTGCGCATGCGCGGCCGGCGATTACCTGGTGTGGTTTTAAAGGGCGTGGACAAACCGCAGGATCTGTTTGCGCTCGACTGGACCGATGCAAGCAAGTTTCCAACACTGCTGCGCTTTGAAAACGGCACCGAAATCCGCCTGCCGCAACTCGACGTGATTCGCTTCGGCCGTCTCGCCGAGCGCGACGGTGTCGCCGCCAACGACATCGTGCTCAACCTGCCCGACCCGGAAATGAATGGCTGCATCAGCCGCTGGCATTTCGAGCTACACCGCCGCGCCGACGGTTTTCAGTTGCGCTCGGTAACCTCCAGCACCACCACCGAAGTCAACGGGCAGTTGATCGAAGGCAACGGCAGCGTCATCGTGCGTCCCGGCACGCGCGTGCGGCTGGGCGGCGTAATGACGATTCAGTTCGACTCCGAAGATCCGTCAGGTGACCGGACACAGATGCCGACTATCATGGGCGCCAAGTCCTAGCAGGTTGGTTGCATTTTGCGCTTTCACTTCACAGCGTCTTTGTCTGTTGCTGGTGCGGCTGTGACTCGCAAGCGGTCGCTTGAATAAGAGCGGCGTAGGGATTTAAAAAAATCAATAAAAACCAATAGTTAGGTTTCTCCAGCATGGAATCCCCTGCTGCCTGGGCATCGATGGCTCCGCCGCCGGATTTTTCGAACAAGGCGGTTAAATGACAACGTGTCAGATGGGCTGATGCTCCGTCCAGCATTCACCACAAAAAATTCCCTTCGGTGTGGAGTAAGCCAGCGATGCCCGCTATTTCCCTACACGCTCTTGCACCGCAATACTCACGGATGTGCCGCCCGATGGACGGGGCATTGCTGAAATGCTCGCCTCCATATTTACAGGGGAGGTACCGCCGATGAAGAGCATCAGCCCCGTCTCTGATTGGATTTCGTTGCTTTTCTTTCCGGTGCCGTCGACTTTCCCCTTGTAGAAGGCGATCACCTTGTCTGGCGTATCGGGCGTTTGCTGCGTGATGATGTGCTGTTTTACGCTGGTGCTGATATTCATGTCCACCACACTTTGCACCGTCGCGCCCGGATATTGCGGTGCATAGGCCGGGAAGCGCGCATTCTTGCCGCCCTGCGTACCCTCAGCCTTGATGACGCCGTCGGCGCTTGTTACCGTCCGTTTACTACCACTTTCGGTCACTTCCACTGATCGGGTTTTACCCTCGCCGTCCTTGACACTGACGCTCTTTCCACTTTGTCCACTAGGGCCGCTTTGCCCACTTTGTCCGCAAGCCACGAGGGAAATTGCAAGGGAAAAGGTGAGAATTGAGTAACGCATTCTGGTTATCCTTGGATTTCAATTGGAGCGTGGGCGAAATTCTTACGACATCGTTTACTACGAATCAAATTTACCGATGATCGTGGCGGGCGTCAACGACGCTGTTTGCTGCAGCCAGCAAACATCAGAGAATTGCGTACGCCGATTCCCATCGGCACGCGTTGGTTCGCGCACTACTCCGGCTTGATCCCCGCAGCCTTAACAATCTTCGCCCAGTGCTGAATCTCAGCCTGGATGTATGCGCTGAATTGCTCCGGTGTGCTGGACACCGCGGTCATTCCCAGATTGGCGTAGTGCGATTTGACGTCTTGCAGCGAAAGGATGCGGGCAGTTTCGGTGTGCAAACGCATGACGATGTCGCGGGGCGTGCCGGCAGGGGCAAGCAGACCCCACCAGGGTGCGACCTCAAAACCGGGGATGGTTTCGCTGATGGCGGGGATTTCCGGTGTTGTGGGGTCGCGTTTGGCAGCGCTGATGGCGATTAGGCGCAGGCGGTTGGCACGGATGAAGGGCAGCACCGCTGTTGAGTTCGCAAAAATCAGATCGAGCCGGCCCGCCACCAGATCAATCGCCGATTGCGGACTGCCTTTATAGGCCACGTGCGAGATCGACACGCCGGCCATCACCTTGAACATTTGGCCGGCGAGAAACGGCGAGGTGCCGATGCCGGCCGAGCCAAATGTCAACTGGCCTGGGCGTGACTTTGCCAGCGCGATCACTTCCTTGACTGTGCGCACCGGCACTGACGGGTGCATGACCAGCAGCAGATGGCTGGTAGCCACTTGCGAAATCGGTGCGAAATCCTTGAGCGGGTGAAACGGCATCCTGGCATACAGTGCGGCGGTGACCGCATGGGTGCCGATGGTGCCCAGCAGCAGCGTGTAACCGTCAGGCGGCGCTTTTGCCACCAGTTCGCTGCCGACATTGCCCGCAGCACCCGTGCGGTTGTCGACGATCACCGGCTGGCCCCAGGTTTCGTTCATCTTTTGTGCAATGGGCCGAGCGAGGATGTCCGCCACGCTGCCGGGTGGAAACGGTGCGATGATGCGCAGGGGCTTTGCGGGGAATGCCGGGGATGGCTGTGCAGCTGCGTGCGGTGCGAGCACGCTGATGGTGGTCAGCACCCACGCGCAAGGCAGTGCGCTTTGGGCAATGCGCGTGGTAACTGTCATAAAATATTTAATTAAATCAATTAGTTATATCAAAGTGTGGATGTCTTCCCCGGTTCCATTTCCGGCTTTAACGCAAGTTGCGCCATATTGATCGCAGTGTAGTAGCCGCAAGTGAGCGTGAGATCAACCACACCCTGCGTACCGAGCATTTTCTGAACGGCCGTAAAAGTGTCGTCGGGCACGTTTTTCTCGCGCAGCAATTGCAGCACAAAGCGCGCGATGAGTTGTTCATCGGCGGTCAGTGTTGCGTGCGATTTTCCAGTGCGTATGGTCTCAATTGACGCAGCGCTCACGCCCGCTTTGGCAGCGAGTGCCGCGTGCGCCGTCCATTCGATATCGCTGTTCCATTCGCGCGCAATGACGATGATGGCGAACTCCTTGATGTTCTCCGGCATCGCGCTCTTGAAGCGCAACACGGCACCCATCGACGTCAGATGGCTCGCTGCATCGGGGCTGTTGAGCAGCGCGCGAAATTGCAGGCCCACGGCGGGCGAGTTGCGATCATTGCGAATGCGGTCGTAAATGACCTTGCCGGCGGCATCCATGTCTTCGCGGTCAACATACGGTACGCGTGGCATTGGGGTCTCCTGTTGGGGTGTCTGTTCAGGTAGGAGGCATTATAGGATGATGTCTGGCACGCAGCATAAAGATTGCTGGCGCATGAGTGGATTGAAATTCAGAGCAAGCTGTTTGTGTTGGAAAACAACCCCGGTGCGGGCGGCGCCATTGCTGACGAGGCCTCGGTCCGTGCGTGCGGCAAAGGCTGGGCGCTGCCGCCGCTAACGCGCGGGCGCTGCTTTCTTGAGCAACGCGCGGATCGCAGGCAGCTCTTCAACGGACTGCTCGGGACGCATGACCAGGAGGACGTCGTCGACGCCGAGTTCGGCGAGTTGTTGCAGGCGCGCCGCCGCTTCTTGCGGGCCACAACGCAGGTTGAAGGGTTCGTCACCGGTCAAAGGCTTTGTCGGTGCCTGCAGGTCGATGCTGACGGTTGCAATGAGCACCCGTTTGCCACCATTGTCGCGGTAGACCTTCAGCCCTTCGGCCAGCGTCCGAAACTGGTTGTTGTGCCGGCCGGACGCAATCCAGCCGTCGTAACCTTGGGCGGCGCGCTTGACCCAGATGCCGCTGGCCCAGGCACCGATGAGCATGGGCGGCCCGCCCGCCACTGACGGCCACGGGCAAAGGTTCGCCGCACCGAATGGCTCGCCGTTGCACAGATGCCGGATTTCCGGCAGTGCCGCTGCAAACAGCTTGAAGCGATTGGCGTAATCGACGCCACAGCCATCGAAATCGGCCTGCGTGGAGCCGGCTCCGAGGCCAGCGGCAAAACGCCCACCGGAAAGCGCGTGCAGCGTCAGCAGCCGATGCGCCAGTTCCGCTGGCCGGCGCAGCGGCACCTGTAGCACCGCCGACCCGAGTTCGATCCGGCTGGTCGCGGCAGCCGCGATCGAGAGCACTGCCAGCGAGTCAACGGAGGGGCGGCCGCGGTTTATGTTCTCGCCCAGCCAGATGCCGTCGAACCCCGCAGCTTCGATAGCGCGAGCTCTTGCCATGACGTCGGCGGCGTTATAGGGGCGACCGTCCGAGTGTTCACGCGGTATGTTGATTCCTAGTCGCATTTGACTTTCCTCAGCTGCGGGCGTCCGCTGTGGTCTTTCTAGAAAAAGACGAAAGCCCGCACCACGACGTTCCTGCGATTGCGGGCGTCGGCGGGCGCGGTCGGGTCGATGCACGCGGTATGAAATGACCAGCGTGAGACGGAGCCGTCGGTCACGGAGTCATAGCATTTGAGCATTGAGACCTCGTTGGGCTGTTGCCGGGGAAACCAGTACCATTCATGATCGGGACGATAGGTGAAGCGGGTGGTCTCACCGACCCGGTCGTCGTAGATGCGGTAGTTGGTGATGTACGGCTGGTCAGCGAAGGACGGCCAGGCGCAGAGGATAAAGGGAAACTGTTCGACGGTTTCCATTGGCTTAGCAAGATTGAGCGACATGAAACGCCGCGACATCTTTTTGTCGGCCTCTTCCTCCGTGTAGCGCTGCTCGCGGCCGAAGTTGCGCAGATTTTTTGTGAGCAGTTCGCGGCAGCGCACGCGGCCGCTGTTGTCGTTCAGGTCGTTGTGCACCAGGGTGGCGTACCGGGCGTTCACACCCGGATTCTTGTTGGCCTGGTCTTCAGTGCGGTCGCCCGTGTAATCCTTGTCGAAGACATCGTGGTTGAAGACCAGTGCATCGGTAGCGTCCGGAAAGAATTCGAGCAGAAGCTTTTCGATCTCGGGGTAGAACACGCGCTCCACTTCTGCGGCATCATAGAAGTTTTTGCACTGCGACGACTCAAGGTAAGCCAGTGACACACCCAGGCGGTCCATGCATTCGGGGCTGTTGGGGGAGAGGCCCGGGTAGTACTCGCCGATGCGCCGCGCGTCGCGCATCACCTGCGGGAACCACAGATCGCGGCGCTTGTTGTTCTGCTCGTTCTCGCGCAGGAGCGCTGCAACCTCGGGCCGCGCCGGGTCATGCCAGATCGCGTTGGACGGCACGACGCTGTAGGTGTGCCGTTCAAACACCGTGTAGGGCAGCGGCACGGCAACGCCGCCTTCAGGAACCTTGATTGGGTGGGTCTTGCGGATATGGTCTAGGCACTCTTCGTATTTGCGGAAGCCGAGGCCCCACTTTGTCTGAATCGGATCCCCCGGTGGCGCGTTGCGAACACTATCGGCAATGCGCTTGCCCTCGCCGTCGGCGATCTGGGCGAGCACATCCGACAGCGCTGTGGTGGTGCCTCCGTCGCCGTTGCGGTCGAACGACATATAGGACAGGCCATCATTGGCCGCGATGGGTGGCGGCTGTCCTGCCGTGCGCTGGAGTGGCGGCACATAGGCCGACGAATTTTTACTCGCTGCATCGTTGTTCCCGGCGACTTTGCTTTGGTTCATGGCACACCTCCGATCCATTTGTGTAGACTGTAGCACAGAGAAACCGCGAATTCGAGGCGGCCAAGACTTCCAGAGTGCCGAGTACCCCGGCGCTGATTGCGCAAAACCAGATGTGCCGTACCGTGCGTGCGTTGGAATCAAGGTTCATGGCTATAACGCCGTGGTGAACCAGCCAATGCAGCTCAAGCCGAGCGTAGTACTACACCGGGAACTGCCCCGGTATGTTTGCCGTATTCAAACAGCAATTTCCCGTTGACCGCCACCTGTGAAATCCCTTCGGCCCTTGCGTACAGGCGCATGCCGCCCGCGGGCAAATCCTTCACCGGCGTGGGTCGCAGCGGTGAGTTGATGGTGTGTTCGTCGAACACCACGATATCCGCTGCCGCGCCCACTTGCAGCCGTCCGCGATCCTTGATGCCGAAAAAATCAGCAGGTTCCGACGTCATACGCTGGATCGCGTGTTCGAGGGTGAGCGCCTTTTGCTCTCGCACCCAATGGCCAAGCAGATAAGTGGTATAGCCTGATTCGCACAGCATGTCGAGATGCGCGCCGGCATCGGACAAGCCAATGATCGTGCGCGGGTCGCGCAGCGCGGCCGCGAGCGCGGCTTTGTCGGTATTGGCGCGAGGCACCACGTATTTGACCTGCAGCTGGTCTTCGACGGCAATGTCGAAAAACACATCGTTGGGATCCTGATTGCGCGAGATGGCGACTTCGCCGATGGTCTTTCCTTCGAGGGGTTTTAATGCGGGGTTTTCCACTGCGACGATGATGATGTTTTGTGCGAGGCCTGCCCACTTGCGGCCAAGTTTCAGTTCTTCCTTGAACGCGGTGCGGAACGCTGGATCGGCGTATATCGCCATTTGCGTTTCAAACGAGGCGTCAAACACGTCTTTGGCTGCGAGCATTTCGGTGAACATGAAAGGCCGCCGCAGATTCATGTCGTAGAGCAGGGGCCGTGTGAGTATCTGCGGCCGCGCGCCACGCTGAATCAATGGCGTTACGCGGTCAAGAATTTGCGCGATGGCATTGGGTTTTTCGGCCAGATTGTGCAACGACAGCCAGGTGACGGGCCGTTCGCTGGCATCCAGCATGAATTTGAGGAAAGCCTCTTCGTCCTCCGCCAGATTCGAGTATTGCTTGGTCAGCGCCATTTCGATCACGCCGCGTTTCAAGTCTTTCAGCACGCCGCAGTACGCCGAAAGCTCGTCGCGACTCGCCAGCCGCGCTGACAATGGTTTACCGCCGTGGCCGATATGCTGGCGGCTGGCGGTAGTGCTGAATCCCCATGCGCCCGCGTTCATGGATTCACGCAGCAGGCTGGCAATGGCGTTGGTTTCCTCTGCGGTGGCTGCGCGCTCGTTGGCTTCAACGCCGATGACGTAGGTGCGCAGCGGCGCCAAGGGTGCCAGAAACGCGAGGTTGATCGCGCTGCCGCGCCGCGCGGCGGCATCCATGAATTGCGGAAAAGTTTCCCAATCCCAGCGAATGCCTTCGGTCAGCACCTCGTTATCGATGCCTTCAACGGTGACGAGGTCCTCGGTGAGCAACTGGCGCACGGCAGGCCGGCATGGCGCGATGCCCACGCCACAGTTGCCCATCATCACGGTGGTGACGCCATGCTCGCTGGAACTCGACAGCAGTTGATCCCAGGTGATTTGTGCGTCGTAATGGGTGTGTGGGTCGATGAAGCCGGGACACACGATCTGGCCGGTGGCGTCGATGGTTTTTTTGGTTGCGTTACTGGTGTTGCCGATAGCTGCGATCTGTCCGCCTTGCACGGCGACATCGGCACGAAAGCGCGGCAGGCCACTGCCGTCGACTACCGTGCCGTTCTTGATTATCAGGTCGTATGTCATGCCGCAGTCTCCAAAATGCGCGATCGCAATGATTTGTCAGGGCACAATCATAAACCGCCTCAAGTGCGGATGTGTATTTGTCACCGGGCGGGGTTTCGCGTCATACTGTGGGTAGTCGAGACAAAGCGAGGAGCGAAAGATGAAAACCGCAATAACGCTGACCAGCGCCGTGGTACTGGCCGCCCAGTGCGGCTGGGTCGCCGCACAAGGCAAGGACGCCTATCCGAACAAGCCCATACGCATGATTGTGCCGCAGGCGCCTGGCGGCAGTAACGATATTTTTGCGCGTTTTATCGGTAGTCAGGTGGCGGAGCGGCTGGGCACGCAAATTGTCGTCGATAACCGTCCCGGTGCCGAAGGCATGATCGGCAGCGAGTTGGTGGCACGTGCGGCGCCCGACGGATACACCATGTTGATGGCTTCAACCGCGTTCACCATGAACCCGGCGGTCATCAAAAAGCTGCCCTACGATTCGCTCAAGGATTTCACCTTTGCCGCCACGCTGGGGCGCGGCCCGGTGGTGATCGCCACCGGGCCCTCGTTGTCGGTCAATTCGGTCAAGGAGCTGGTCGCGCTGGGCAAAGCCAAGCCCAATCACATCACCATGGCGTCGGCGGGCGGCTTCATGCACTTTGTGTCGGCGATGTTCCGCAGCCAGGCGGGGTTCGATGCGGTGATCGCGCTCTACAAAGGCGGCGGCCCGGCATTGACGGATGTCACCGGCGGCCACGCGCATATGGCGGTGGCGACCATTCCCACGCTGGCGCCGCACTTGCGTGTGGGCAAGGTCAAGGCGTTGGCCGTTGGCAGCGCCAAGCGTATGTCGCTGATGGCGGATCTGCCCACGGTGTCGGAGGCCGGCGTGCCGGGTTACGAGGCATCGATCTGGTGGGCGTGGGCCGCGACGGGGGGCACGCCCGTGCCGATCATCAACAAGATCAATGCCGAGGTTGCGGAAGTGTTGAAACGCCCTGACATCGTCAAGCGCTTTACGAACGAGGGTGCCGAAGTCGAACCACGGACCCCGGAGGAAATCCGCGAAATGATTCGTACCGATCTGATCAAATGGGAAAAGGTGGCTGCGGACGCAAAAATGCCAAAGCATTAGACTTGATTGTCGGAAGCTACCTGTCTAGGAACCGCCCGACGCTCGCCGCAAACGCATCGGGCTGATCGGTAAACAGCGCGTGCCCTGCTTTTTCTATGCGCTCGATCGTGCACTGAGGCATTGTTTGTCCCAGTTTTTCGGCCAGCTCAGCCGAAACGACCTTGCTGTGGCTGCCGTACTGTAACAACGTTGGTGTCGGGATGGATTGGACCATGCTCCACAGATCAATCGTGGCCGGGGCGCGTTGCAGCAGCGCGGGATCGTACTTCCAGGTGTAACGGCCCGAGGCGGTCTGACGCATGCCAAAACGCACGCTGTCTTCGATGACGTGCGCGGGCGCGCGGGACAACAGCTTGCCAAGATACGCGATGGCTTCGGCTTCGGATTCAAAATCGCGCGGGCCGGGCGTTTCGGTGATACGCGACAGGTCGGCGCCTGGCGTCGCAGCAAACGGACGACCTGGCGTGATATCGACCAGCACCAGTCGCTCCAGTTGTGCATGGTGTCGCGCGGCATACAGCATCGATACGCGCCCGCCCAGTGAATGCCCAATCAAAGTGAAGCGGGTGAGGCCGCGTGCTGCGATCACTGCCCGCAGGTCTTCGTAAAAGTCCTCAAGGTCATAGCGGCCCCGCGTGCACCACCCGCTATCGCCATGCCCGCGCTGATCCACGGCGACAATGTGAAAGCGATCCTTGAAGCGGCTGCTGAAGTCGTTCCATACATGCGCGTGCAGGCGGCTGCCGTGCACCAGCACGATGGGATGTTGGCCTTCGTTGCCCCAATCCAGCTGGTGCAGTTTGACTTCGTCGCGGATCAGGGTAGGGCTTTTGGCGGACACAGATGTCATGATCGATTCTCGTTGGGGAGAAGGGGATTATTTATTC
>SYEN01000473.1 GCA_005800795.1 Burkholderiales bacterium
AACATCGGCCCCTTCACGTTCCAATGGAAATTGTGCGTTTGCAAATAAAGCGTGTAGGTGTCCGCGAGCAGGCGCGAAAGTCCCTGCGCGATGGCCTTGCGATTCTTGTCCTTGATGCCGATGTCCATGCTTTTCATGATGTTGTCCCGTGGGTGTTGTGGTGTGAGACTAATTATGCGGCTAGCAACACCATCTCGAAGTCTTCCTTCGCGATGCCGCATTCCGGGCAGGCCCAGTCTGCGGGGATCTCCTCCCAGCGTGTGCCCGCCGCGATACCGTGTTCCGGATCGCCTTGCGTTTCGTCATATGTATAACCGCATACGATGCATTGCCATTTGTTCATAATGATCTCCAGTGTCAGGTGTGTGTGAGGTCAGGCCGCGATCTTCGCGAGCGTAGCCTTGTAGTGGTTGGCGTGGCGTTCTTCGACTTTGGCCAGCGCGGCGAAGCGCTTGGCGGCTTTGGCGAGCGTTTGCTGGAAGCGCGCGGCGTGCTCCTTGGATTCGGCGATTTGTTCGTCCATTTCCTTCACCGCTGCTGCGTTACCCTCCTGCTCGGCTAAATGACGAAAGTTGGGATACATCTCGGTGTATTCGTAGGTCTCGCCGTCGATGGCCAACCGGAGCGCCTTGGCGGGCGTCAACTGGCTCGGCGGGTAGAGCAGGTCAAGGTGACCGAAGGCGTGTTGGACTTCCTGATCAGCGGTTTCTTCAAAGACCCTGGCAGTCGCTTCTTCGCCCTGCGCGCGGGCGATCTTGGCAAAGTAGCGATACTTGATATGCGCCATTGATTCCCCGGCGAAGGCGGATTCAATGTTCTTGATGGTGATTGATTCGGGTTTCATCTGCGTCTCCTGAGTGGGTTAAGGATCGCGTGTTCGTTCACGCTTGGGACGCATTTTGATGACTGGACCTCGATCAATCAAATTGATTGTAACAATATCAATAATAGAAATTGACTATTACTTGTCGCGCAGCGGATCGCCTGACGCAACTCATTGTTTTTAATAGGTTTTAGTGTTCTATGGGCTTTGCGGCAAGCAGCGTGGCCACACCCGGCAGCTTGCACGCCAGCAATGCATCGCGCACGGCCTGCACGGCTTTCACACGCGGAAAACTCTTGCGCCACGCGAGCACAATACGGCGCGAGGGTTCCGGCTGCGTGAAGTTTTTCATCGCCGTGAGTTTGGTGTCGGCGGTGCGCGACTCTGCGGCGGTCGAAGGCAGCACGGTGATGCCCACGCCGGAGGCGACCATCTGACGTATGGTTTCCAGCGAGCTGCCTTCAAGGCTTTGCTGCAGCCCGGCGTTCACTACGCGCTTGGCGCCGGCACAGGTTTGCAGCACCTGATCGCGAAAGCAATTGCCGCTGGAGAGCAGCAGCAGTGTTTCTCCGCACAAATCGGCGGCGGCGATACGCGCTTTTTTCGCCCAGTCGTGCCTCGCGGGCATGACCACGCGAAACGGTTCGTCATAGACTGCTTGTGTGACGATGCCCGGCTCGCTGAACGGCTCCGACAACAGAATCAGGTCGATGTCGCCGTTTTTCAGTATTTCGCCCAGGCGTGCGGTGTAGTTCTCCTGGATCAACAGCGGCATTTTCGGCGCACGTTTCATGAGCAGGGGAATCAGTTGCGGCGTGACGTACGGCCCTATGGTATAGATTGCGCCAAAGCGCAGCGGCCCGGCCAGATCGTCTTTGCCCGCCGAGGCGATGTGTTTGATGGCGGAGGCTTCCTCCAGTACGCGCTGCGCTTGCTCAATCACACGGCTGCCCACATCAGTGACACGAATTTCATTGACACCGCGCTCAAACAACGCGACGCCGAGTTCTTCCTCTAGCTTTTTGATGGCGACGGATAGCGTGGGTTGGCTGACAAAGCATTTTTCAGCCGCGCGGCCGAAGTGTTTTTCGCGGGCAACGGCAACAATGTAACGGAGTTCGGTGAGAGTCATTTTGCGTCAATGCACTTGCGGTATTGCCCAGGCCTCTTCCTTGCTGACGCCAGGTGGAGGGGTAAACAGGATTTGCGAGCTGCCCGTTACTGCGTCGCGTCCACCCCAATGTTCCACCCAGCGCCGCTGGTCGGCCTTGGCGCGTGCGTCGGTGGATTCGGGGTCGCAAATTGTGCGTAGCTGGTGCTCCAATGCTTTCACGGTATCGGGCTGCGCGGCAGCTATGTCGTGAAGTTCATCAGGGTCGCACGCAAGATCAAACAATTGTGGTGGCATGCCCACGTGGTAAATCAGCTTCTTGTCGTCATCGCGCAGCGCATAGGCGGCGGCGCGGGAGGCCTGCGCGTGATACTCGGCAAACCCGACGCGGGATTGATCCGTTCCCGATACCGCAGGCCATAGCGAGACGCCTTTGAGCGCGGCATCTTCCGGCGCGAGTGCAGCACCCGCACCTTCGATCAGCGTTGGAAACAGATCCACATGTGACACGATTTGCCTTGAAACCTTGCCCTGCGGCACGCCAGGGCCTGAGATCAGCAACGGCACGCCCACACCGCCTTCATAAAGATTCTTCTTGCCGAACAGGCCTTGCGAGCCAAACAATTCGCCGTGATCACTGGTGTAAGCGATGCGCGTGTTGCCAAGCAGGCCCATGTCCTCTGCGGCTTTGAGCACCACGCCGATTTGCTCGTCCATGTGCGTGATCAGACCGAAGTAACCGGCGGCGATGCGGCGTAAAGCGGCTTCGTCGGTCATGTCGAGCATGCCATCCATGCGCCGCAGGTATTGCATGGCGGGGTGCTCAGTGCGCGCGCCGGGCTTGTAACCTTTGGGCAGCGGCATGTCTTTTTCGGGGTATAGATCGTACAGCCGCCGGGGCACGGTGAACGGCGGATGCGGGCTGATGTAGGACACGTACAGTACCCACGGCTTACCGTCGCTCCTGCCGTGGCGCTTTAACCACTCAATGGATTTCGCCGTAATGCGCCGGTCGTATTCCTGGTAATGTGTTTCGCCCGCGCCGGAGCGCGTCATGTAGAGTTTCCAGAAGCTGCCATCATCCTTGGCGGGCTCCGCGTCGTAGCCTCGCAGCAGATTCTTGATCGCGCCCTTGCCTTCATGCAGATGCATGGGCTCGATTTCCTCGCTGAAACCGTTGTCGTCTTCCTCCGACCGATAGTGCAGTTTGCCCACCGCCACCACCGTGTGCCCCTGTTCGTGTAGCCGGTGATGCCACGTTGGCACGCTGCCATCGTAGGCAATGGCGTTGTCCCAGAAGCCCGTTTGATGGGGGTAACGTCCGGTGGCAATGGCCGCACGCGCGGGGCAACACAAGGCGCTGGTGCTGTAGGCGTTTGCAAAGCGCACGCCGTCGCCGGCTATACGGTCGATGTTCGGCGTTTTGACGTGAGCATGGCCGTAACAGCCCGCTACCGCGCGGTTATGGTTGTCGCTCTGGAAGAAAATCAGGTTGGAGGGCTGGGTCATTGAGTGCCTCAATCAAACAGGAAGATGACGCGCTTGCGGATCGCGGCGTCTCGCTGCCTTTGCCCGTAGTCAACGGCGGCGCATACAGCAGGTGTTTCGGGCGACGCGACCATGCCTTGTCTGGACAAAGTCCCGATCCCCTGTCATCAAAGGGCCAAGGTTTGCAACGATTGCACGGCATTCTACGACGCCTGAGCTTGCTGATGTAAGTGTGGTTTTAAAAATATCAATTAAATCAATTAGTTACAATATCATCGCTTTGATGCTTCCTGACCGCTTTTGACGTGCACCCCAACTCCGCACGCTTCTCAGCGCCGCGGGCTCAAGTGCGCGTTCGTGCCACTGATATGGGCCATTCCCCACGCCGCCATCTGCTGGAGTAGGGGCTTTAGCGATGCGCCTTTAGGGGGCAGCCGGTAAGCATCGCGGCCCAGGTACACCGTTGACGGATAACGTTCGATAAGGCCGCTGGCGTTTAGACGGGCAAGCCTTTTAGAAACATCATCGCAGTCCGCCAAGGCTGTGGACAACTAGAGTCGGCTCCATACGTGATGTCAGCCGCTTGGCCAGAACCCTGGCGTTGCCTCGCCTTAATGGGTCGCAACTCCCGCAACCTGCACCACACCACCCCACTTGGCGACTTCGGCTTTGAGATAGCCCGCGAACTCATTGATGCCCGAACCGATCACATCCAGACCCTGCCCGGCGAAACGCTCGCGCACCTCGCGCTGGCGCAGCACGCCGGTGGTGTCGGCATGGATGCCGGATACCCGCGCCTGCGGCGTGCGCGCTGGCAACAACATTGCATACCATGTTGTGTAATCATAGTCCGCCAGCCCGGCCTCGCGCGCGGTTGGCAGTTCGGGCGCCGTGGCGACGCGCTGCGTGCTGGTAACTGCAAGACCCCTTAACCGCGCTGCTCTGACCTGCGGCAACGCCGTCGCCATGTTGGTCACCATGAACTGGATTTCTCCGCCGAGCAGCGCGGTGGTGGCAAGGCCTGCACTTTTGTAAGGGATGTGCAGCGTCTTGACGCCCGCCGCCAGCGCGAACTGTTCGTTTGCGAGATGGCTGGCGGTGCCTGTACCCGCCGAACCGAACGAATACTTTCCGGGCTGTGTTTTCATCAGCGCAATGAGTTCTTTCAGCGATTTCGCCGGCACGGCGGGATGAATGGCGATGATGCTGGGCTGGCTGGCCAGCAGCGTGACGGGCTGAAAGTCGCGAACGATATCGGCACCGGCATTGCGATACAGCGCCGGACTGATCGCCATGGTTGAGCTCGACACCAGCAGGGTGTAGCCGTCCGCCGCGGATTTGGCGACGATGCTATTGCCGATGTTTCCGCCTGCGCCAGGGCGGTTATCGACGACCACTGCTTGCCCCCATTTGTCGGTCAGCGCAAGCGCCACGATGCGCCCGACGATATCGCTGCCGCCGCCGGGCGCTAGCGGCACCACCATGCGTACTGGTTTGATTGGAAATGCCGCGCTATCCGCTGCGTGCGTATGGGCGGTCTGAAAGGAAATCGCAATCAGTGCGGACAAGTACGAGTTTACGAGACGGGCGGACAAACGATGTGCCTTCGGTTACGCGGCGGCGATGCCAACTAGAGATACCAGCGAAAATGTGACAGAAAGACTACAGTCATTTAATTGCAGAATTATTACAGTCACCACAAGCCGCCAGTTGGGTGCCGCGCGCCTTACGTTTATGGATACCTTTTCGGATGGCACAGCAGCATGCCAGGGACGATTAAAAAAATATCAATAAAAACAAATACTTATAAAATGGCCGATTTCGAAATCCCTGAATGCCATAGGGAATCTTGCAGAGTAAAATGGGTTTTTTTAAACAGCCTTTGAGGAACCACCAGTATGAAACTCGTCCGCTACCTGCTTGCCTGCGCCGCTTGTGTGTTTGCATCGCCCGCCGTCGCGCATCATCCGATTGGCAGCGTTACGCCAAGCAGTCTGACGGAAGGCCTGTTGTCGGGCTTGGGTCACCCCATCATCGGCATTGATCACTTACTGTTTATTCTGGCTTCAGGCGTCGTAGTGTTTTATTTTGGCCAGCGCGCGAGAATGCTCGTGGCGCTGTCGGTGGGCGCGATGGCGGGTACGCTTGCTCATGTTCAGTGGCCGGGACTGCCGTATCACGATGGGCTGGTGGCGTTGAGCCTGGTGCTGCTGGGTGTGCTGATGGTTCGCCGCGACACCCTATTGAGTCATGCGGGTGCGGCCGGGGTGTTCGCAGTCAGCGGGATCGCGCACGGATACGCTTATGGTGAAGCCATCGTTGGCGCTGAAGCCACACCGCTACTGGCCTATCTGGCGGGCTTCACATTGATTCAGTTGGCGCTGGCTTTGAGCGCGTTTGCCGCAGTGGGTTATCTGTCTGTCAGAGCACCGCGCCTCGACGTTTTGAAGGTGACGGGAACGGCGCTTTCCATAGCTGGGGCGGCCATTCTGTGTTTTGCCCTGCTACCGCAAATCATTGCGTAAGGCCGGGCCGTTTGCTGGCGCCGAAATGTTGTTGCCGGCCTGCCGCGCATTTATGCCAGTGAGGAGTCGCTTGCAATGACGACGTTTTCCCTGCTTGCGTTCGCTGCCGCTGCGTTGGGCTTGGCAGGGTTTCCCGCCGGGTCGTTGGCGCAACCGTCCACACCACCCTATCCCGCGAAACCCATCCGGATGATCGTGCCGTTCCCGCCGGGCGGCAGCATTGATCCGGTGGCGCGCATGATCGGGCCGAAAATGACCGAAAGCTGGGGGCAACCCGTCGTGGTAGAAAATCGTCCCGGCGCAAACGGCGCGTTGGGCACCGAGTTGCTTGCAAAGGCGCCACCGGCCAGTTGAATTATGGCGCGACGAGTCTTGGCGGCCTGCCGCATCTGGCAGGCGAATTGTTCAATCAAATGAATACGTGAAAATGGTCGGGATTCCCTACAAGGGTGGGGCACCGGCGACCATGGATTTGCTGGCGGGTCACGTGCCGATCATGTTCAACAGCATGCTGGCGTCCATGCCGCACGTGAAAGGGGGCAAGCTGCGCGCGCTGGGCATGACCTCGCTCAAGCGCACCGCTGCGGCCCCGGAAGTGCCAACCATCGCCGAACAGGGCATGCCGGGTTTTGATGTGACGGGCTGGTACGGCGTCATGGGGCCGGCGGGCGTGCCGCCGGACATCGCGACGCGGCTCAATACCGAAATCGCGCGCGGCATGCGCGACCCTGCGGCAATCAAGCGGCTGGCGGGCGAAGGCGTGGATGCGGTGTCCTCATCACCGGAAGAGTTCGGCGCTCGCGTGAAAAGAGAAATCGACAGGTGGGGAAAGGTGGTACGGGCAGCGGGGATCAAACCGGAATAGGCCCGTAGTAGAAACGTAGTAGATCCGAGGTAGAACCAACGTCAGGCAGCGTGATATTTTCATGAAACTCAACGAAGAAGAACAGGACATCTTGGCCGGCCACCAAGGCCCGGTGCCGCAAACAGCACTGCGACACCAGATCAAAGTCGGAGAATTTTTCGGCGCGGCGGATTTCGTGCCGGTCACACAAGCGCACATCATGGCCGACACCGAAAGCCTTGGCGAAGCTGGTGTGCAATGGCTTGAAGGCCTTGCTGCCGAAAAAACTGGCCGCCGCCGAGTGCGCATTCCGACCATCACCGATCCACGTGGTACGGATTTTGCCAAGGCGGCGTTTCTGCGCCATACCAAAGCCATGCTCACGCTGGAGGAGCGCGCCATTACCGCGTTCGTAAAGCTGGGTGTGCTGATGACCAACACCTGCATCAACTATCAAACGGTGCAGCCTGCCACGCGCAACGAGCATGTGGCCTATGGCGACACGGGTGTGGTGATTTACTCCAACTCGGTGTGCGGTGCGCGCTCCAATTTCGAGGGCGGGCCGTCAGCGTTGTCGGCCGGGATCACCGGACGTACACCGCGCTACGGTTTTCATTTGCCGCAAAAGCGGCTGGCGACACTGCATGTGCACGTGGACGACACGCCGGAGACGCTCAATGAATGGGGCGCACTCGGCGGCGTGATTGGGCGCATCGCCGGCAATTACTGGGCTGTGCCGGTGATTGAAGGTATAGGTGAACGAGGAGGCGCGCCGGGTTCGGATGCGCTCAAACACTTCGGCGCGGCGATGGCGAGCTTTGGTTCGATTGCGCTGTATCACCTGGTGGGGCTGACGCCTGAGGCGTCGCGGCTTGCCGATGTCGCACCCGACGTAAAGGCGTTGCCGTCGCACCGCGTAACGCGCGCCGATTTTGAATCGTTGCAGCTGTCGTATCACACCACTGACGAAGTGGACGTGGTGGTGTTCTCCGCGCCGCAACTGAGTTTGCATGAGCTGCGCGATGTCGCGGCCCTGTGTGAAGGACGTCAGTTCAAAAAACCGTTGATCGCTATTACCAGTCCGCAGGTAAAACCCGATTGCGACCGCATGGGTTTCACGCAAACCATAGAGGCCGCGGGCGGGCAGGTGCTCTCCGGCATGTGCTTCTACCAGAGCTATGCGCGCGAGATGGCTGACGCGCATGGCTGGAAACGGCTCGCCACCAACAGCGCAAAGCTCGTCAATATTCTCGGCGGTTATGGTTACCAGCCCATGTTGGGTTCAATGGAGGCCTGTGTCGAAGCGGCCGCGACCGGGAGACTGGCATGAGCGGCGGTCATACGAAAGCGAAAACGTTCATTGCGCGGCATGCGATGGGCAAAGCCGTGCGCGGGGAAGCGCTGGTGGCGAAGGATGGCTTTTCCGCGCGCTACGATCTGGATCGTATCAACGGCGTGTTCTCGCGCCCCGCGCACAAGCTGGTGGGGCAATCGTACGTGAACAAAGTGCTGATTTTGGATGCCGCCAAAGGCGGCGTCGCCACCGCATGGATGCTGCTGGAAATGCAATCGCGCGGGGTCGTGCCGCTCGCGATTGTGCTGAACTCGGTGAATCCCATCATCGCGCAGGGCGCGGCGTTGGGCGATGTGCCCCTGCTCGCAGGATTTGATGTGGATATCACGCAGGCCATCGCACATGGCGCGACAGTGGAAATCGACCCCGTTCGCCGGGCGCTGACCGTTCTATAAAACATCAATAAAAACAAATACTTACGGAAATTCTTTTCGTGCCGCGCGGCGTCATTCCGTAAAGCGCAGCGTCAAGCCCGTGACACCGGGCAAGTTTTCGTAGCGCGACTGCCACGTTTCATTTGCCTTCACGGGTAAAGCTGCCGTCAGCGTACCGGTGGTGATGATTTCACCCGCCGCCAGCGTGTCGAACGCGGGCTGTGTGGCGAGAATGTCCGCGAGGAAAGCCAGCGCCAGCGCGGGATGATCCAGCGCGTTGCTGCCCTTGCCGCGATCCTGCGTTTCGCCGTTGCGGTTTAGTGTGATGGCGCAATCGCGTAATTGTGTGGCGAGCGCAGGGATATTTTTCGCATCAACCGAGACCGGCGTGCCCACCACCAGCCGCCAGTGCAGCGAAGAATCTGCAGCGAATTCCGCCGGTGAACATTTCCAATCCGTGAAGTGGCAGCACACGATTTCAAAACTCGGCGCGTACCATTCAATGGCTTGCAGGATTGTTTCAGGATCGGTGCAATGCACCGGCGCCGGCGCGCGCAGTCTGAAAGCGATCTCAGGTTCGATCAGCGGCTGACAACTGTTTGCCAGCGACAGTGTCGCCGTACCATGCTCGGCATGAACCAGTGTGCGGTCATACACCGGATGCCAGATCGGGGAAGTCGCACCGTACTGGGGCCAGATATTACGGTTGGTAAAGCCAATCTTGCGCCCAACGAGTTTTTCGCCGCGTGCACGGCGCAGGCGAATGATTTCCGCGCTGACGGCGTAGGCGTCATTCCAATTGAAGGCTGTGTTGCGTGTAGTGATCAGCGGCATGGTTGTGCCGTTGTCCCAAGCAGCTAGTAGTCCCTCCGCGTAGTGGTTCACGCCAGTTCAGCTCGCTGTTGTAGTTTTCTGCCACTGCCGATCCGTCGGCAGTAAAAAATGTCTAAGGGCTGCAGCAGCAGCGGTTTCACCTAACGCGGTAGTTCCGGACAATTGTACGATATCCGAATCCCAGCCGAGATTGGCTTCTATTAGGACGGGGCCGTTTTCCAGGATACCGACATCCCAGCCTATGACGGGGATATCTCGCGCAAGGCCGTGCGCCCGCACACAAAGTTCACAGGCCTCCCGCCAGAAAGGCAGTTGCAGACCTTCAAAAACTACACCGGATTCCGGATGGTTGTTGTACCAACCTTTGGTAACGCTTTTTCCAACACCCAAACCCAGAGTTCCTTTCTCAATGTTGACGGCGGAGCCAATTCCGCCCGCAACCATGTTGTCTACAGCGACCGCACCTGTTGATATGCGCACGGCGGCAGATGCCACGCAAGGTGTATCGGACGATCGTGGATGGGCGGCGGTTAATATTCTCGTCGTCGATAGACCTTCGCGTGTTATGGGGCGAATCACGGAATGATTAAAGAGCCTAGCAGCCTGTCGGACTTGAGTTGACTTTAAAAGTCATAGGGACCATGGAAATTGAATGGAACAGGGAAATTGGGGAGGT
>SYEN01000474.1 GCA_005800795.1 Burkholderiales bacterium
AAGCACCACGTCGCGTGCGAAGCCTTCCTGCAGCGCAGGATCAGTCATGGCATTGCCGCCGTACTTGACAACAATGGTCTTGCCGTGAAAGCGCTGAATGTAAGGAAGGGCTTCCGCGAGAATTTGGGCTTTGACCGTGGCGTTGGGCGAGGTATCCGGGGTCGTCATATCGGGAGTATTGCTCTAAGCGAGAGTGAGGCGAAGGTGAGGACTCGCTTATTTTACATGAGCAAAAAAACAGCGGGGCGCATTGTTGCCGCCCCACTGCTTTTTTTACTGCGAGCTGTGCGTGTTATTGGATGGTGACGCGCTTGGCTGCGGGCGCTACCTTTTTCGGCAACGTCAGTTCGAGCACGCCGTCGGCGTAACGCGCGCTGGCAGCTTCTTCATCCACCGCCGCGCCCAGCGAAAAGGCGCGGAGGTATTTGCCGTTGTAACGTTCGCTGCGCAACACACGTTCGCCTTCCTTGACTTCCTTTTCTGCGCGAGTCTCGGCGCTGATGGCAACCTGGTCGCCGTCGATGGAAATCTGGATGTCTTCTTTTTTTACGCCCGGCAATTCGGCGTGCACGGTAAAGGCCTTGTCATTTTCAGTGATGTCCGCACGAAACTTGACTGCGGTATTGTTGTCTTCATGCGTCAAAGGGCGCACGGGACTTACGACAAAGCCGCGCAGCAAGTGATCAAATGCATCATCGAAGGGGGAAAAACGCGCTATATTTAACATGGTGTTGTCTCCTGTTTTCTCTGAGTTGAAATCTTCATCGCATCGTTAAGGCGCTGATTCACTACTGTCGCGCCGATGATTCAAATATGGAAGCGGTCGATTTGATTTCAAGCGCCGCCGCGTTAAAAAATTCACGCGCAAGAGCAAATGATATCTAACTATTTGATTTAATTCACTATTTTATAAATCTAGTTTCAACATGTCCGTCATCGCTGTCGACATTGCCCAAATCGAGCAGCACCGCACGTACCTGCTGCGATATGCCTCGCTGCAACTGCGCGACGCTGGTGCAGCAGAAGATGCGGTGCAAGACACACTGATGGCGGCGCTCGAAGGCGCTGATCGTTTCGCCGGCAAGTCGTCGGTGAAAACCTGGCTCACCGGCATTCTCAAACACAAAATCATTGACCACGTGAGGTGCCAGTCGCGCGAACAACCCTTGTTGTCCGGGGACAGCGAAGGCAGCGAATCTGACATGGCGGATGTGCTGTTTCTGGCCGACGGACACTGGCGTCATCCGCCGTCGAACTGGGGCGATCCGGACAAGGTTTTGGAAAACAAGGCTTTCATGGCGGTGTTCGAGGCCTGCGCCAAAATCCTGCCCGAAAAAACCGCGCGCGCCTTCATGATGCGCGAAGTGATGGAATGCGACACCGGCGAGATCTGTAAGGAACTGAACGTCACCACGACGAATTGCTGGGTGCTGCTGCACCGCGCGCGATTGTCGCTGCGCGAATGTCTCGAAGCCCGGTGGTTCGGCAAGCCATGAAGATTCCGAAATGCAGGGATATTTCCATCCTCATATCCCGCCAGCACGAAACGCCGCTGACCCCGGGTGAATCCCTGTGGCTGCGCTTTCACCTGCTGATTTGCGAAGGATGCAGAAACTTCCAGAACAATGTGCGGGTAATGCGCTCTGCCTTCAAGCGCTATCTCGATCAGGGCAAGGATCACTGATTACCCGCTGTACAGGGCCGCGCGCCGCCACGTATAATCGGTGCGTGATGTATCGACTATTTTCTCTGATGCTGGCCGCCGTCCTGTGCACCGCTTTGAGCGATGCACCCGCCCGCGCGCAGGAACCGCCAGCCTCCGAAATCGCCGCGCGCTCGTGGGTGCTGCTCGACACGCAAAGCGGCCAGCTCATCACCGGCTACAGGCATGATGACAAATTCGAGCCGGCCTCGCTCACCAAACTGATGACGGCGTATCTGGTATTCGACGCGCTGAAACAGAAAAAAATCAAACCGGAGCAGGTGGTGCCCGTGTCTGAAACCGCGCGCCGCGCCATCGGCTCGCGCATGTTCATACAGGTGGATATTCCCGTCACGGTGAACGAGCTGATTCGCGGCATGATTATTCAATCGGGCAATGACGCCACGATTGCGCTGGCGGAAGCGGTCTCCGGTACGGAAAGCGCTTTCGTCGCGCGCATGAACCAGGAAGCCAAACGCATGGGGCTGGCCAACACGCAGTTTGCCAATTCCACCGGACTGCCCGCGCCACAGCATGCCTCCACCGCGCGCGATCTGGCGCAACTCACGGCCGCGTTGATCCGCGATTACCCCGAACACTATCCGCTCTACGCGCAAAAAGAGTACCGCTACAACGACATTACCCAGCCCAACCGCAACCGGCTGTTGTGGCGCGACCCGGCGGTGGATGGCGTCAAGACCGGTCACACCGAGGCTGCGGGTTATTGTCTGGTCAGTTCCGCTAAACGCGACAACCGGCGGCTGATCGGTGTGGTGCTGGGCGCTGCGACGGACAGCGCGCGCGCCGCCGAAAGCCAGAAGCTGCTCAACTACGGCTTTCAGAATTTCGACACCGTGCGGCTGTACGAGGCGCAGCAGGCAGCCACCACGCCGCGCGTTTGGAAAGGTACGCTCAATCAGGTCAAGGCCGGTTTTGCGCAGGGCCTTTACATCACCGTGCCCAAAGGTCAGGCGGCCAATCTCAAAGCCAAAATCGAAAGCCAGCAACCGCTGCTGGCGCCGTTGCGCACGGGCCAAACCATCGGCACGCTCAAGCTGGAACTCAACGGCAAGCCGTATCACACGCAGGCCGTGGTTGCGCTGGAGGATGTTCCGGTGGCGGGCATCTTTGGCCGCACGTGGGACGCGCTGCGGCTATCGTTGAAATAAACTTAATTAAATCAGATAGTTACAATCGAGAACGCCATGGCTGACACAGTTTATCTAAACGGCGCATTCATGCCGCTGGAAGACGCGCGCATTCCGGTGCTGGATCGCGGCTTTATCTTCGGCGACGGCGTGTATGAAGTGGTACCCGCGTATTCGCGCACGCCGTTTCGCATGGCAGAGCATCTGCGGCGACTGCAACACAGCCTTGATGGCATCCGGATCGCAAACCCCATGAGCGACGCCGAGTGGTCGAAACTCGCCGCTGAACTGATTGCCAAAAACGACGGCGAAGATCAATCCATTTATCTGCAAGTCACGCGTGGCGTGGCCAAACGCGACCACGCGTTTCCGAAGGACATGAAGCAAACCGTTTTCATGATGTCGAGCCCGCTGACCACACCGTCGCAGGCACAAATCGACCATGGCGCGTCCGCGATCACCGCGTCCGATTTTCGCTGGCTGAAATGCGACGTAAAATCGGTATCGTTGCTTGGCAACTGCCTGTTGCGGCAAATGGCAGCGGACGCCGGCGCGGTCGAAACAATATTATTTCGCGACGGCAAGCTCACCGAGGCCTCGGCCAGCAATGTGTTCGTGGTGAAAAACGGCGTGCTGCTGGCGCCGCCAAAGAACAACCTGGTGCTGCCGGGCATTACCTACGACGTGGTGCTGGAAATCGCCCACGCGCGCGAATTTGAAGTCGAGGTGCGCGAAGTTTCCGAAGCCGAAACCCGCGACGCGGACGAAATCTGGGTCACCTCATCCACCAAGGAAGTACTCGCCGTAACCACGCTCGACGGCAAGCCTGTGGGCGACGGCGCGCCGGGCATGCTGTTCCGGCGCATGCATGCGCTATATCAGGATTTCAAGCGGGATGTCATGCGCAAGCCCGCGTAGCGTAGATTGACCATGGCCGAAGAAAGCCTGCTGCAATTTCCCTGTGAGTTTCCGCTGAAGATTATTGGATATCAGCGTCCAGGCTACGCGCAGTCGATACTCGAGCTGGTGCGGCGGCACGCGACCGATTACGACGGCGCAGAAATGGAAATGCGCCCCAGCAGCAAGGGAAAATACCTGAGCCTGACGTGCACCATACGCGCAACCTCGCGCGAGCAACTCGACGGCTTATACCAGGCGCTGTGCGACCACCCGATGGTGGTCAGGGTGCTATGACGCCGGCGCGTCAGACCAACCCAGCGCGTTATCAACTCTTCCGGGTGGTCTTTTTAGCCTTGGCGCTGGCGGCTTTCACTACTTTTTTGCCCGCCGGACGCGTATTGCCATGAGAGCCCACCGAACGCTTGCCTTTTGCCGTACGTTTGTCGCCTCTGCCCATGCTGATACTCCTCGAATAAAAAACGGATTGTACTCCGCCTGCTCAGCGCGGGCGATAAATGGTTTTGAATTCCACCGGAAACATCGCAGGAATATCCGATTTCGGATGCCGCACATAGGCGGGAAATTCATTGCATTGCTGCACCAGCTTTTCCCTGTTGGCGAGCAACGCCTTCTTGTTTTCTTCGCGCAATTGCAACACCTCGGATTGGTATTTGCCGTAATTTTTCTGGTAATCCGCCTGATCCTTCGAGGCCCGCTTCACCAGCGCCGCGAATCGATTGTCGAAATCATCAATGATGCGCTCATGGCGGCTAAACCAATCCTTGTAGGATTCAAGAATTTCCTCACGTTTGCCAGGCAAGGTCAGGCAAGCGTCGCGCAACGCAACCAGCCGCTGGTATTCGTTAAACATCGTCGCCAGATCCGCCGTATACGAACGGCTCTCTGCCGCATGCGCCAAACCGGACAGCGCCAGCATCGCCACCATACCCATCCTCGAAAGCACCCACATTTTCATAACATTCCCAACCATTGGTTCGACCGCGAAAGGCGGCATTGTGCTACCGTTCCTGCTCTGGAACAACCGCGATGGCTATCCACCGTTTTTGACCGCCCCTGCCGCCATGAATTCCCCGGTTTCTTTGCGTGTGCCCGCCTTGCGGAATCTGGGCCTTCGGGACTATCTGCCGGTGTGGCGCAGCATGCAGGATTTCACCGCCGCGCGCACGACTGCCACTTCAGACGAAATCTGGTTGACACAACACCCGCCGGTGTACACGCTGGGCCTTGCCGGCAAGCCCGAACATCTACTGCAAGCCAACACCGGCGTTCCGATGGTCAAAACCGATCGCGGCGGACAAATCACCTTTCACGGGCCGGGGCAGCTGGTCGCGTATACGCTGCTCGACATCAAACGGCGCGGCCTGGGGGTGCGGGCGCTGGTGCGTAAGCTCGAATCCGCCGTGATAGACTTGCTCGCCGGCTATCACATCGCAGCGTATGGCCGTGCCGACGCGCCCGGCGTGTATGTCACGCTACCAGAACGTGGCGGCACCGAAGCGAAAATCGCAGCCCTCGGCCTGCGCGTAAAAAACGGCTGCTGCTATCACGGACTCGCGCTCAATATTGATATGGATCTCGCCCCATTCCTTGCCATCAACCCGTGCGGTTACGCGGGACTTGCCGTCACGCAACTGCGGGATCTCGATGTGCGCGCATCCGTTGAGTCCGTGAGCGGCAATCTTACGCAACATCTGCTGCGCGTGCTGGCATGAGCGCACCCGGCAGCACAGGCGATAAACAAAAAGGCCAAGCCAAGACCGCGCGCATTCCGATCAAGATTGTTCCAGTGCCGCCAGCACAGGCGCTGAAAAAGCCCGACTGGATACGCGTGCGCCTCACCGACAGTCCGCGCTTTCGCGAAATCAAACACATCCTGCGCGAAAAAAAGCTGCATACCGTGTGCGAGGAAGCGAGCTGCCCCAACATCGGCGACTGCTTCGG
>SYEN01000475.1 GCA_005800795.1 Burkholderiales bacterium
GGTGTTGCGCCGGCGAATTCCAGCCATTTCAGGTTCAACCCTGCGCCGGCGAGCTTGCGGCCCTTGAGGTCGGCGACGGTGTTCCAGTCGAAACTGGTGCCGAGGTTGTAACCGTTGTCGGCAATCAGCGCCAACAGTTTTTGCCGATACTTGTCTTCAAACACTTTGCTCATGTAGGGCACTTTGTCGTAGACCGCGCGCGCCATTTTTACGCTGGTTTCGGGATCCATGGTGCCGAAAGGCAGCATCACCTGAAACGCATGCAGCGGCAGATTTGACGGCTCGAAACAGAAGCAGTAACCGCCGATGTCGATAATGCCTGACTGCACGCCTTCCAGCGTGTCGGCGACTTTCACCATCGCGCCACCGTAGCCTTCGATGAATTCAATTTTGTGCTGGGTTCTCGCAGCCACGCGCTTGGTGACTTCGGGCACGAAAAAGTTCTGCATCAGATTTACATAGGTATTTGCGGCAGGGTGGCCCGACGCGATGCGCAGCTTGATATCTTCGGCCAGGGTGGCGGTGGTGGTAGACGCGGCGGCCGTGGCAATTGCGGCGCTGGCGAGAATGCGATGGAATTTCATGAAGGCTTCTCCTGCGATTATGAAAATAGGGTGAACAGCGGATCGCATCGTAACATGCTGCACAGCAGGGCACGCCGCCGTGTCGCGATCCGGGCAAGTTCAGGCGGGAATGGTCTGCTTGATACTTTGCAGCGCCGCGTTCAGTCAGGTATAGCGAAGTCTTCTTTGTCGTTACGCCGGTAGCCGGTTTTTTCAAACCATTGCGGTCCCAACTCGCCTTCGTTGCGGCTGTTGCATTTAAGATTGGCTATGGTCTTGCCGTTGGTTTCCACGGCGACGCCCTGTCTCACTACCGTTTCGCCTTTGGCGCCCCAGCGGCCTGCACCGCCGTAAACGATGTAGCGGTAATCCCCGCGCTGGAAGCGCAGCCAGCTCATGCCGCCACCCGCGTAAGGTTCGTACTGGCCGAAAGCCGCTTTGAGTGGATGCACTGCGCCTTCGGGCAGGGCGATTTCAAGCGGCAGTCCGGGTGTGCCGAAGCGGTATTGCAAATAGCCTGACGTTGCCGTGATGGCGCTCGACGCGCATACCGAAATCAGTTTCTTGCCCGACGCACAGGTGAACACCACCGTTTCCTGCGGCGTGCAAAAAGACTTTTGGCTAACCTGCGCGCGGGTCACCGGAGAGGTATTGCCCAGCGGCTTGAGTGTCAATACCATCGGAATGCGCTCGGTGGTTTTGCAATCGGGGTTGCCGCCGCACGAATAGGCCTGCACCACCGCCATGCCGTAGACCAGCTGCACATGCTGACCTATCCATTTCGATTCGCACAAATCGAAGCCGGCAGCTTCGCGAAACGTTTTTCCGGCGGCATCTTTGAGTGTCAGGTAGCAGGCGACATCGCCCTGACTCACTTCGGTAACGGTGCCAGCGGTGATTTTGGTCTTGCCGCCGATGTTAGTGGTGGCGGCTGACGCAGCGAGGCTTGCAATGCCAAAGGCCAGCGCCGCGATGCCATGCAAGCGGTGTTTCATAAGTATCGGTTTTATAAGGAGTTTTATTCCGCCTTCGCACCGGAAATCTTGACCACGCGCGCCCATTTCTCGTGTTCAACTTTGAGATACGCCGTGTATTCCACCACGCTGCCGCCAGCGATTTCGGTGCCGATGGCGGCGTAGCGATCTTTCAGTTCAGGCAACGCCTTGTTGATGACGGTGTTGAGTTTATCGACGATGGCGCGCGGCGTTTTGGCGGCGGCACCCAGGCCGTACCAGCCGATCACCTCAAAGCCCGGTACGCCGGATTCGGCGATGGTAGGAATTTCCGGCGTGGCGGCTGAACGTTTGGAAGAGGTGACGCCCAGCGCGCGTACGCGGCCTGACTTTATGTGTGGCACCAGCCCGCCGATGGCGGTAAAGCTCACGTGCACCTCGCCCGCGATCAATGCGCTGTTGGCTTGTGAGCCGCTTTTGTAAGGGACATGGATCATGTCGACGCCGGCCATGTGCTTGAATAATTCACCGGTCAGGTGATTCGAGCCGCCGATGCCGCTGGAGGCATAAGTGAGCCGCTGCGATTTCGCCAGCGCGATAAGTTCCTTCACATTCACAGCCTGCACCGAGGTGCGCACCGAAAGCACGTACGGTGTAAACACGGTAAGAACAATCGGCGCAAAATCACGCAGCGCGTCGTATCCGACGTTGGGCCGCAAACTGGGCGTGACCACATGTGTTGGCGACATCGCCAGCAGCGTGTAACCGTCGGGCGCGGATTTTGCGACGATTTCGATGGCGATCACGCCACCGGCACTGGGGCGGTTATCCACCACGAAGGATTGTCCGAGCATCTCGCTTAACTTGGTGGTCAAAATGCGCGCAACCGTATCCGAGCCGCCGCCTGCGCCGAGGCCCACCACCAGCCGTACGGGGCGTGTGGGGTACTCCTGCGCGTGCAGCGTTGGCGTGGCGGCCAGTAATAACAGAATGGGCAGCAATTTCATGGCGGTATGAGTTGTTTGTGAGGAAAGACGAACGTCAATCTTACACTGGCGGCTGCGCTGGACACTCACACCGATTGGCGCTATGGTTGCCGGTGTTGCAAACGACAATCCGAGGAGCACCGCATGGACAAACCCGTAGACGGCAACAACCTGCCTGCCGAGGTGGGCCAGCGCATCATCGACAAACCCGAGTTGCCGCCGCAAGGCGTTACCACCGACAACGAAGTGTTCACCGAAGTCGTGCTCGGCAAGGGGCAATTGAAGCGCGGCACTTTCAAACAGTTCGAAGTGTTTTGCGACGAAGCGCAGCGCATCGGCGGCGACGACCTGTATCCGTCGCCGATGACGTATTTGGCGATGGGCGTGGGATTCTGACTGCTGACTCAGGTTGCGCGGTACGCGCACATGATGAAGCTGACGATCAAGGACGCCAAGGTGAAAGTGCGCTTCCGCAAGTTTCTCGGCGGCTCGGTGTTGAAGGGCACGGTGTATAACCGCTGGGACGGCGTGGACACGCATCTGATGGTGGAAAGTGACGGGCCCGAAGACAAGCTGCGGCATCTGATCAAGAACGCCAAGGCCGGGTGTTTTGCCGAGGGGTTGATTGAGCAGAAAGTGCCGTTGAACAGCACTATCGAGGTTAATGGCAAGGCGTTTACTTTGTGAGGGCAGGAGGCGCCGGGCGAGAAGTGGCAAGCGGAAATTGGCCGTTGACACACAGCTCGGCCTCCTAGAGAATCATCGCATGAACACCTTTTTGAGCCGACGCCGTAATTTTTATCTTGTAGAAGAGGCGCGCGCTCGACGATAGATTCCAGAAACCAGCACCAAGTCATATGTGAAAGCCGCGCTCGATGCGCGGCTTTTTTATTTTGCACTTTGCTTGTTTTTTCTCTGGAGTCTTATCATGGAATTCAAGGATTTTTGCTCTCACGCTTTGATGGACATTACGCCCTGGCCCGAACTGGTATTTGCCGAGGGGCAGGGGTCGTGGCTGACCGGCAATACCGGCAAGACGTATTTCGATTTTGTGCAGGGCTGGACAGTGAATTCGCTGGGACATTCCCCCGCGCTGATTGCCGAAGTGCGGAATCGCCAGGTGTGGTGTTTGATCACACCCAGTCCGGCGTATTTCAACGAGCCATCGATCCAGCTGGCCAATGGTTTGGTCTCGGTTGAGGCGCTGTTGTTGAATTCGCCACGTTCCGCAACCTTGCGTTTCATGCCGGCGCTCACCGTGAGCAACCAGAAAATCGATCTGATGATCGACGGGCTGCGTGTGGCAGTCCAGCTGTCTCTGGCGCATTGACATGGCCAGCCAAACCGCCCACGACGTCGTTCAGGCGCAACTGGATGCCTACAACAGAAAGGACATCGACGCCTTGCTGGCTACATATGTACAAGATGCCGAGCAGTTTGTCTTGCACGGCGAACGCTTGGCCAAGGGGCATGCAGAAATGCGGCCGCGCTTTCAGGCGCGGTTCGCCGAGCCTGATTTGCACGCACGGTTGCTGTCACGAATGGTGATGGACAATGCCGTTGTAGACCTTGAGGTCATCACCCGCAACTTTCCAGAAGGGCGCGGCACGCTAGAAATGTTGTGCGTCTATGAGGTCGCGGCGGGGCGTATTCAGAAGGCGTCGTTTCTAACCGGGGAAAAGAAGCTCGATGCCACCGGTCATTCAGGCGCTTGACGGTGTGGCTCAGTTCAGACGCGATGGCTGTCCAACTAAAATAATGCCGGAATGTAGTTCCTGGAATGCTTTTAAGATGCTTTGCGGGGACTGCGGCTAAGTATATGATTTATAATAAATTTTTCAATATATGGACTGGTGATGCCTATTGGCCTGAACTCTTCACAGCAACGCGCCGAGGCGAGTAGAATGCGTTATCACCAGCTCTTATAAAAGGATTCTGCCATGCCCCGCATCGAAGCCTACGAAGACGTTAAACACAAAAAAGTGTCGCGCAATCCGCCGGGTGGCGGCACGTCGTGGCGTACGGATTTCATGCGTCCTCCGCAAGGCGAGAAGGAGCCGATGGCCTTTTTGGCTGAAGGTACGCCGCATCGCGTGATCAAGCCGCATTTTCACGAGGTCGATCAGTTTCAGGTGATTGTCAGCGGCGGCGGCGTTATCGGTAAACATCCCTTGTCGTTGAATGCGGTGCATTTTTCACGTGCGCATACGCCTTATGGCCCGCTGACAGGCGCCGAGCAAGGCGTGGGCTTTTTGACGCTGCGCGCGCAGTGGGATCCGGGGGCGCAATATATTCCCGCTGCCAAGGAAAAGCTGGTGTCGGTGCCCGACCGCAATCCATGGCAGGCGACCGAGGCGCCCAAGTTTGAGGGCAACGCCGAAGTCAACATACACACATTTGAGCACATCAAGGATGAGCGCGGGCTTGCGGCGTACTCGTTGAAACTCGCGCCGAACGTGCAGATCGCCGGGCCGGATGCGTCCAAGGGCAACGGCCAGTATCTGATTGTCACCAAGGGCAGCGTGAATTATCAGGGCAAGGAATACAAAGCCATTTCCATCGGCTTCACCAAGCCGGATGAAGGCTACTTCCCGATCATCGCCGGGCCGGAAGGCGTGGAAGCGCTGGTGCTGAATTTCCCGCGTCTTGAAACCGCGAAGGCGATTGTGCCTGAGGTCACGCAGCCTAAAGCCTATCGCGTGTGGCAATGCCTGCTGTGCGCGTTCGCCTACGACGAAGCCAAGGGCATGCCCGATGAAGGCGTTCCCCCCGGCACGCACTGGGAAGATGTGCCTGACACTTGGACTTGTCCCGATTGCGCCGCGAGCAAGGCCGATTTTGATATGGTGGTTGTGGCCTAGCGTACCGCAGCGCGGTTTGTGCGCAAAATAAAGGCCGCGCTTGCGGCCTTTTTTGTGTTGTTTTCGGAGAGAGAGATGAAGAAATTTAGTGGCGTAACGGTCTGGATGCTGGCCGCCGGGCCATGGTTGGCGGCGATTGATGTGGCTAATGCGCAGGGCTACCCCAACAAGCCGATTCGTTTTATCACGCCCTACGCGCCGGGTGGCAGCACCTCAGTAATGGCGCGCATGATCGGACAGCATCTGACTGAGCGTTGGGGCCAAAACGTGATCGTCGACAACCGGCCTGGCGGCAACACCATTATCGGCACCGAAACCGTGGCTCGCAGTGCGCCCGACGGTTACACCATACTGCTCGTCACCAGCACGCATTCAATACTCTCAAGCCTGACCAGGACGCCGTACGACCCGGTAAGGGATTTTGCGCCGGTAGCCACCATCGGCGTTAGCCCGCAGGTGCTGGTGCTGAACATGGCCGTGCAGGCCAATACCGTGCAGGAAGTGATCGCGCTCGCCAAGGCACGTCCCGGTCAGCTTAATTTTGCCTCGTCGGGTGCCGGTGGGCCGACGCATCTCTCCGGTGAGCTGTTCAACCTGATCACAGGCGTGAAAACGCAGCACATTCCGTACAAAGGCGCGGGGCCGGCGATGATTGATCTCATCGGCGGACAGGTGCAGATGTTTTTTTCAGTGCCGGTGAACATCGTCAACCATGTAAAAGGCGGCAAGCTAAAGGCCGTTGCTGTAACGGGCGCCAACCGGGTACCGGCATTGCCCAATATGCCGACTTTTAGCGAGGCGGGTCTGCCAACCTTTGATGTGAAAACCTGGAATGCCGTGATGGCGCCTGCTGGCACGCCCAAGCCCATACTCGACAAGCTGTCCGCGGAAATCGGCGTGATGTTGACGCTGCCTGCGATCAAGGAAAGGCTGGATGCATTAGGCACCACCACCATGATTTCCACGCCGGAGCAGTTCGGCGCGATGTTGAAATCGGAAATTGCGCTTTATCTGAAGGTGATCAAGTCCGCTAATATTCGTATTGATTGAAGTGGGCCTGTAGGCATTCCCACGAGCCGGCCTTGCGCGCGGTGGTAATTTTTACTTGAAAATTCAGTGGTTTACTGTAAAATCCTCGCCTCGGTTGGGAAGCCCCCCGGGCTGGCTGGCCGGTTTTTATGTAAGTACCTGTTTTAAAAAGACTTTTTAATCCTTGCCTCACCGTCCCGCATAACGGGAGGCCCATTGTTTTAGCCCATAAGGAGCCTATTGTATGCGACATTATGAAATCGTTTTTATCGTCCATCCGGACCAGAGTGAGCAGGTTCCCGGCATGGTTGACCGCTATAGCCAGATGATTACTGGCCGTAACGGCAAAATCCACCGGCATGAGGATTGGGGGCGTCGTCAGATGACTTTTCCGATCCAGAAAATGCACAAGGCTCACTACGTGCTGCTCAACATCGAGTGCGACAACGAAACGTTACTGGAACTCGAACACGCGTTCAA